>JAACJX010000307.1 GCA_014237545.1 Ardenticatenia bacterium
CACTATATGCTTGCCCTTATCAAAGGCGCTTTGCCCGCCGTTGTCTTGGGAATGGCCTGCACCCGTTGCACCGTAATGGGCGGCGCGACAGCGCCTTGCTCGGCCAACGACCGGTCTAGTGCGTCTACAAACAGATGGTCATTCAATCCATTCTGGACGCCAGCAAGCAAAACGCTCAGACCATCGGGTTTATGGATTACCTGCCACCCACTAACGGGCAACGGATCCAGTATCTGGTGGAAGGTGAGCGGGTGAATCATCACTTCTCTCTTACCGCCTATCCCTGGTAGATAAAACACGTCTTCCATACGCCCCTGGATTGCGTCGATGACCGCGAAGGGTAGATCAGGGGTATCAGACCGGGCCGCCAGCCGGATGCTGTCGTTTAACTGATAACGGATCAACGGTTGAGTACGACTGAAAAGGGTCGTGATCAGTAGCTTGTCGCCGAATCTACCTGGGGCCACAAGGCGATTGTGCTCGTCGACCACTTCGACGATCGTAAGGTCTTCGAAGAGATACATCAGTTGGTCGGCCTTGCATTCAGCCGCCAGGCCGCCTGTCTCTGTCGCGGCATACTCATTAAAGGGTGGGTGATACCATACCTTTTCCACAAGCGAGCTTGTTTCTGGCGTCAGCACCTCTGAACTCGCAAAAACCAGGTGGGGATGAATGCGCAGCCGGCCGGCTAATTGCTCATTGGCCAGGACGCGCAACATGGAAGCATAGGCCACCAGCATGGCGGGCTGCCATTCGTTGAGCTGACTGACAATGACCGGTAACGTTTCCGTTGCCGCCAGACGCAGCGCCGGCAGCCACCAGCTATCGAGCGTCTTGCCAACTTGAGCCGACATGTGCCAGGGGCTGACAGAGGCGACGGAAGCCATCTTCATGCGATGCCTCAGGTTAACGTTCGCGCCGGCCCATTCGTGGGCGCGGGCAAAGGAAGCCAGGATCGCCAGCCACTCAGACGTGTCGAACAGAAAGATGCCGGGGCTGCCGCTACTGCCTGAGGTCGCGTTTACGCAATAGCGCCCCAGATACGGACTGCCATCGGTGTCCTGCTGGATGTACGCCCGCACATCCTCCAGGGAGACCGACCGATCCGTCACGAACTCGTCNAAATGCTCCATCATNATGGANTTTGTAAGCACAGGCANTTCGTGAAGCGGNCGGTCAGTCAGNCCCTTATGGAACTGCTGGTAAAAGGGCGAGCGTGCGTAGGCATACTCGCGGAGACGGCGTAGTGCTTCAGCCTGGTATGCCTCCAGCTGCGGCCGTGTCCAGAGCTCGTGACGGCGCATTTGCTCAAGCTGATGTAGAAGCTTCAAAACGAGTTGAATATTCATCATGGGCTCCGTTTTGCCTTTTTCGGACCGGCGCCCGTCCTTGCTCGGTCGATTCGAGTTGCCTTTCGACTTTGCGAAAATTGAGTGTATAGCACCACAGATTGCCGAAGCGCTCCACTAGAGCAAAATCGGTCGCCTGCAACTGCCGGATCGTTTCGACTTGGAACCAATAATCGGGGTCCATAAACTCGGCTGTGATGGACAGAATCCCCTCCGGTTTCAGCACCCAACGCAATTCCGCCAGAGCGCGAATTGGATCGGGGACCTCCTCAAGCATTGATATCAAGAAGGCCCGATCAACACTTTCGTCAGGCACCGGCAAGTGGTATGCATCGGCCACGTGGGTTTCTACGTTCGCCAGTCCGGCCCCCTGTACGCGCTCTTCCACACGCGAGATCATCTCCCGTTGGATGTCCACGGCCACGATCCTTCCTNGCGGCCCAACGCGTTGCGCGGCGGCCACGGTGAAGACGCCCGTCCCGGCTCCCAGTTCGAGCACTATGTCGCCCGATTGAATGCCAATCCGATCTAGCACAGGTCGCGTGTAGCGCTGCCGGATGGGGTTATCAAGCATCCAGGACAGTAATGAAGCCGGACAGGGCACCGCATACCCAAAGTGATCGGCAATCCGGGCGATAATTTTGAGCACTATCGTCCACCAAAACAACAGACTCACCACTAATCCCAGTGATGTCCATAACCATAGTCGCCCTTTCATATGAATCAATCCTTGTGAAGTAGAGTCATCTAAGAGTGGCTCAGGCTAGCAGCAAATGGAGCCTCAAGTCTTTGTGGCTGCGAACCAACGGAAATTGCATTGGTCATCGCCCGCAGCCAGTGTCTGAGTTCGCACAAGGTTAAGGTTTACCATCTCCGCGAGGGGGTAATCCAGCATGCACCAGGTACCCACGGCCAGATCTGCCGCACCATTCGTGCGAAAGTATTCCGCTACCGGACAGCGTATAACATTGAAACCAATGCCATTCTTGGTAGGCACATACCACGCGCGATAGCCTGGCGGGTTGAAGGGAAAAGAAATGGGCCAACTGCCATCCTTACCGACGCGCTTGACGTGGTCTTTGATGGGATCGTGTGAAGACAGGCGAAAAAACGAGCGTCCTATACGACCCCAGTACTGGTAAATTTCCCAGCAAATGTCTCCAATTAGCTCAATGGCGTAGCCTTGCTCAATACCAGCGTCAACCAGACTGCGTTGAAAAGCCAGAGTCAGAGCGGCCAGACGGACATTCAGCCGGCTACCCAGCGTCGGTTCTTTCGAGACATCAGGCGTCAGGTCACCAAAAGTACGCCAGGCCTGGTTCCAGAAACGGATCACTTCAGAACGGGTGAACCGGCCGTTTTCCAGCTCACATCGGGAACGATTGCGGCCGACGAGCGCTCGGGTAGCTGCCCATTTCGTGATTGGCTTGACAGTCCACTTGAAAATAACCAGGCTCGTGTTCATCCAAGTATCCCCCTTGCAAATCTCTGAGGTTCAGATACCTCAGAGATTTGGCTGGCCTTCACTCTACAATCACCTTACCGCGTAGCATACCCATCTGGCACTGGAAGGGAATTTCGCCTCGCTCATGCGGGGTAAAATCAATGGTCACCGTCTCGCCTTCCGGCAGTTTTGCCGATTGGCTGATCTTGTCGAAGATGACCATCTCGCTGCATAGAGAAGATTCTTGCCGGTTGAACTGCAAACGGACGGGTTTATCTTTTTTCACCACGATCACGTCGGGATCGTAGCCACCTTTCACTTTGATCTGGACCTCTTGGACGCCGCCGACCTCAGCGATCTGGAGTCCTTCGCGGCGATAGAGCCAGAAGTACCATGCGATGAAGGCGATCACCGCCAAGCCCAACACGTTAACGATCAATTGCGTAGTAGTCATGTTTTCACCTTTTGGGTGCCTCCGAGGNCTCGCTGGGAGCCTCGGAGGNCANTTGTTAAGNCCTTCTTTACGCGGTCACAAAGCTTTTGGCCTTGAAAAATCGCANCCGNTTGGCGTTTGAAACCACNGTCACNCTGGACGCGGCCATAGCCGCGCCGGCGATAATGGGNGAGAGCAATATGCCNAAGAACGGGAAGAGCAAGCCGGCGGCCACGGGAATGCCCAGGCCGTTGTAGATGAAGGCNCCNAACAGGCTTTCCTTGGCGTTGCGCATGGTCGCGCGCGAAACCTCAATGGCATAGGCCACACCCTTCAGGCTACCGCTCATTAGAGTAATGTCGGCCGCTTCGATTGCTACATCGGTGCCGGTGCCGATGGCAAAGCCCACACTCGCTTCAACCAGCGCCGGGGCGTCATTGATGCCGTCGCCGACCATGCCGACTTTGTGGCCGGCCTGTTTAAGCGCGTGAACTTGGTTGGCCTTGTCTTCCGGCAATACCTCGGCCAAGACGCGCGTGATACCAACCTGGCGGGCAATGGCCTGAGCGGTACGCTCGTTATCGCCGGTGAGCATNATCACCTCCAAACCCATTGCCTGCATCACCTGGATTGCCTCAATGGAATCTTGTTTGATCGTATCCGCCACGGCGACGACCCCGGCCGCCTGCCGATCGATAGCCACGTACATGGCCGTCTTGCCCTCGCCNTGCAGTCGCTCCACNGTCGATTCAACCTCGCTCGTGTCAACNGCATGGCGGCGCATCAGNTTGAGGTTACCCACCAGNACCCGGCGACCTTCGATCACGGTCTCTACGCCGTGGCCGGGCACAGCATCGAACTCGCTCGGCTCGGCGAGNGCCAGCCCACGNGCCTGGGCNCCGGCCACAATTGCCTGAGCCAGCGGATGTTCGCTGAGGCGGTCGGCGGCNNCGGCGAAGCGCAACAGNGTGCCCTCATCGAAGCCNGGNGCGGGCACGGTATCGGTCAGTTCGGGTTTGCCCTTGGTAATAGTGCCGGTCTTATCAAGCACCACCGTTTTGAGCTGGGACGCTATCTGCAGGGCTTCGCCGTTGCGGATGAGCACGCCATGCTCGGCTGCCTTGCCGACACCGGCCACCAGACTCATGGGCACGGCCATGCCTACGGCGCAGGGGCAAGCGATGATCAGAACCGTCACGGCTGTGACGATGCCGAACGCCAGCGCCGGACTGGGACCGAAGTTGAACCAGATAAGAAAAGTCAGCACGGAGAGAATCATCACCGCCGGCACAAAGTAGCTGGAGACAACGTCTACCATCCGGGCGATAGGCGCTTTGCTGCCCATNGCATNCTGAACCATCTTGACGATCTGAGCCAGGGCTGTGTCCTTGCCAACCTTGGTGGCGCGGAATTTGAANCTGCCCGTCGTGTTAACGGTNGCGCCAATGACTTCATCTCCAATCTTNTTGTCAATCGGCAGGCTTTCGCCGGTAATCATGGACTCGTCCACAGCCGAATGGCCGTTCTCGATGACCCCATCCACAGGGATCTTCTCGCCCGGACGAACAACAACCAGGTCGCCAACGAGAACGTCATCGACAGATATCTCAACCTCCGCCCCCTCGCGCACGATACGGGCCGTTCTGGCCTGTAGGCCAATGAGTTTGCGGATAGCCTGGCTGGTCTGGCCCTTGGCTCGGACTTCCAGCGCTTGACCCAGGACTACAAGAGCCGTTACGACGGCGGTCACATCGTAGAACGGTTCGGCCGTNCCTTCCGGGAAGATCTGGGGAAATANCAGAGCGACGGTGGAAAAAATCCAGGCCGCGCTCGTTCCCAAGGCAATCAGCGTGTTCATATCGGCCGAGTGACGTTTCAGNGCCGCCCAGGCCCCAGTGAAGAACTGCCCGCCGGAGTAAAACATCACCGGCAAGGTCACGATCCCTGACAAAACGAACAGCAGCCGGACGGTTTCTTCTGATACATCGGTCGTGAAGAGGTATGGAGCGTAAAGCCATCGAATTTCGGGATAGGCGACGAGTATCACGGGGATGGAAATAATGGCCGCAAACCAGAACTTTCGCAGAAGGCTTTTATACTCACGCTGGTGCGCGGCAGTTTCCTCGTCNGCGACATCGCTTCGTTTNTNCGNCTGTTCAGCCTGNATGCTGCCAGGCCCAGCCGCCGTCTTGGTGGTTTCCAAGCCGGTTTTCTCGACCAAGAGNTGAGCGTAGGCCGCATCACCNTTTAGCGCGCCCAAGCTTGATCGATCAATGTGATATAGATCTTTCGACATGATTTTTCTCCCAGGCATTTAATGCCTCATCCTTTAGTGGACTATCTAGAGGGTACTCCTCCCGGCGATATGGCAAAAGCGCCGCTTGGCCGTCTGGCGACAGGCGAAACGGCCTGGGGATACAGCCGCCGATTGGCGCGAGCATCAACCCTAGCGCTCCTTAATGACCTGCCAGCCGCATATCCCCCAGCAGAGGAAAAGAAACAGCGCGAGGAAGCCAACGGCCGTGTAAACAGCCACAGCCCAGCCGAACAAAGGAAGGATTACCAGGCCAACGAGCAGCAAGGAACACAACCATAGGACAATAGCCAAGGCTAAAGTGTCGACGTAGCGATCATATTTTTGGTTCATCTCGACCTCCTTCTTCACAATAAAGGAAGGTGAGCCAGCGGGGGAAGCGCCAAGCAGCGCATGGCCAAGCAGGCTCTATAGCCTGATGACCATGCGCTGCTTAACCGTTGCGTATTGTCAGAAGTGGCAGCACCCGGCGTTAGATACTACCGGGAGCCGCAGGGGGCTACGAAATGGGGTTTACATGGGATATCAGGGCGCTTGCACGACCAGCGTTCCAACCATTCCGGCTTCTTTATGTCCGGCAACTGTGCAAAAATATTCGTACTCACCGGGAGTAGTTGGGGTGAACTCTATCGTATTGCTTTGGTCTGTAGGCGCGGCGACGTGGATATCCATCTCCTCGGTAACGTTGCTCATGTCATGACCCCCCATCTCATCCTCCATCTCAGCCGTCGAGACTTCACCATCGTGGGGCATCTCGATGATAGTGAAATCATGCTCCAACACCCCCGCGTTGTGCAGTGTGAGGCTTACGGGGCGGCCGGCGGCTACCTCTATCCGGTTCTGGTCGAAGGCAATGTCCGTAGCGTTCAGTGTGACTTCCGCCGGTTCGATGGGGGTTGTGGCCGATTCCTGAGATGAACAAGCGGCGAGCACAAGAGTGCCCAGAGCTAACAACAGAATAACGATAGATCTTATCTTCATATAGGTCTCCTCAAAAAATAGGCGGCTGGTNATTAGCAACCNCCGCTTCTTCTCCACGCCCAACCAGCAAGTTATCCAANCCACTTAGGCCAGTACGCGGCANTAAGGAGGATTCTAATCGAGATGACCTCAGTTGTTCATGCGCCATTTGGCGTATAAGTACCTTTGGNGACTCTGGTGGAAGGATATTCGCCTCGAATTCAAGGACCGCCTCGGGCTGCCCGCGCCGTTGGAGGCGATAAANACNTGCCGCATGAGCGCTCCGGTCAATTCCTCGNNATGAGCCNCAGAGTCNAAGACGATGCGCAGCGTTCCGTTTTCATCTGGCGGTATGGCCATCGGTTCCAACGTGGNCTGGGTACANCCGCAAGANGTGGATACCGCTTCTATGACTAGCTCCTCGTTCCCTGAGTTCCGAACCGTCACCTTCCTGGTGACTACCNCGCCATTCANCACGTCACCCAACCCAGATCGAGGGCAGCTGTCTCTAGANCAATTTTCGGCTGACCGGGGCCGCTNCAGGNCANCAGCAAGGAACCGGTCAATANCAAAAACAACAATGTAACTTTACGTATATCGCTNTTCAAATCCTTACTTGCGCTATGACACCNCACAGCTTCCGTCGCCGCCNGGCGACTGTTGCAGCAGGCCGTTGTTCGCCAGCCATTGTTGAACCTGCGCAAACCCACTACCAGAGAATGTATCGCGACTCACGGCCACGCGCGGATCTACATCGGTATAATCCAGATTCATGGCGGTCTTGAAAAATACGGCTGTTTGAAGCGCTTGCTGTGGAAACCAGAAACCATTCACCGCTTTGGCCGCCGCAAACAACTCCTCGACGCTGGCATCCTGGCTAGCGAGTAGCTCCAGCAGGCCCAGCATNGCCATGCCGTGATTGCAGTCGGCAAAGGCGGTGTGGTTGTTGCAGCACGGCCGGTAGATGTTATTAGCTGCCTCCTCTAATCGCGCTTGTTGATCAGGCGTTAGGGAGATGATCGGCGTGCTGGCGTATAGTTGCGTGGCCGGGTGGTGGCCCAACGTCCAGCCTCCGGTGGAGGCAAAACCGCCGATATCACCCTCACTGTGTTGCATCATTGGCCCTTCAGTCAGGATAACGTTCCGATTGGTGAGCCCCAACGCCCAGAAAAAATTAAGCAGGAAGTGCGCATTTTGGTAGTCAAAAATGATGGGAGCGTCGCTCCCTTGGGTCAAAATGGCCTTTTGCGACTCGGTAAGAGGCTGCCCCATCTGCTGGTAGAGTTGCGTAAAACGATCGTAATCGATCGCTCCGGCCGCCTGGAGTTGTGGCCCCAGATCGCCGAAGCTGATGTTCAATCGATAACTCTCCGGTAGGCTCACCTGCACGGGTGTTTCGGCCCCATTGTGAGGACCATCTGGGCGCGCGGGATCGTTGAAAGGTTGTGCTGCCGCGGCCGGAATGATGGCCGGTACCTCAGGCGGCCGTCCCCACGCCATTGCCAACACCGTGCCTACGATAATCAACCCAAGCCCAACGATCAGAGCTATCACCCGGCCCTGTGTCGGACGGGTCGCCCCCGTAGTCTGTTGATCTTCCATTTCCTCTCCTGGGCCGACGTACGACCCCATCAGTTATTGCCGTCATGTTCAACGTGGGTTCCTTGATGAACCCCATGCCCCATATGCCCACGCATCATTAAAAGGTGTGCAGCTGGACATAGAAGAAACAAACCAAACCATACTATGGTGCTAACCTGAACATCAAATATGAAAAAGGCCCCTAATGCCGCCAGCGGCAACAGGCAGCCGATCGCCATGAGAAAAAGGTGTTTGCGTGTCATACCGTTCTCCAGTTCATCTAATTCGACTGCACAGCCACCTGCACCCAGATTTCGGCCTGCGGGAAATCAGGATCGTTGTTTTCAATGATGACCCCGCGGCGAATCGTTTGGCCAGCGGTGTCGTGAAAGCCGGCGTCAAAGACAAGCTCGACCGTTGCCACCTTGCCCGGCGGAATGACACTGGCGGAAATTTCGGCCGTCGTGCATCCACAGGTCGTATACGCCCGGCTAATGGTCAGAGGTGCTTCGCCATCGTTGCGGATCACAAAGGTTCTCTGCACGATGTCAGTTGGCCCGATTTTCCCAAAATCGTAGGACCACTCGGACAAGGAGATGCTCGGTTGCGGCCCATCTTTGGGTAGGAACGGGATTGGCGGGCCTTCGCCCATATCGTGTCCGGCCTTGATCGGTTTCTCGGTGGCGATGTCACTTTCTTCATAGGCCAGCGCCGTTCGGGTTTTCTGTATTGCGCTCCACTCGTTAACGGCGAATAGTCCTCCCAGCAGTAGAAACACCATTCCCAACAGNATCAGCGCGATTTGGGTCTCCAGTCCAAATCCGGCCCGGGCGTATTTTTTCTGTTTGGTTATATGGCTCATATCTCTCCTCTACTGCTGCATTCGTAGAGCTACTTGCGGCTAACCTCCAGTAACATGGCAAAAGGCAAATCGGCAATCGAGCGTGGCCGTTCTATGGAGTCAGCACCATCTAGGAGCAGAGTGCGGCCGCCGGGCGCAGTGTAGTCTTGGATCTCAGGCACGGCGGTAAGCCCCTTAGCCTGCAATGTCGGCAGCAGCACTTCTTCAGTATAAGGCCAGCAATCGGCACAGCCGGCGCTGAAGAAGATAGGGATTGAATCCGCTACGTCCTTTTCCTGGGCCGCCGCGCTAGACATGATAAGCGACAAAAGGCCTGTGACCAGAATAAAGATCGATGCAAGTCGCTTGGCTCCCATAAGAATAGNCCTCAGAGAGCTACCCTCTTTTTTGACTAGGGTAGTTCCCAAGAGAAAATGCGCTCCGGGGCATCAACGTTATTAATGGTGAGGGTCAGGCTCGAGGCGTCGGTCAACAACAACTCACCGTTAGCCTCAGCAGGAAATGACAACGTGCCGACGACATGATGCCCTCCCTGGGGACCGTCCCAGCTGCTGGATACCACGGTGAGCCCGTTATCGGCGGTCAAGGATGCCAGTTCCGCCAGGTTCATGCTGAGGTCAACAGAATGGGTTTCCAAGGTCACTTCAAAATCCAGCGTAGCACCCGGTGAAACCAAGTTGAGCGGCGTAACCGATACGACAACCGCGCCCTGTTCGTCGATACGCGTTTCAGCGCTCTCGGACTCTGCCGGAAGGTCCGCGGGGGCGGCCTCGTTAGCAGGGAGGGTCGCCTCACCGGGAACGGCCTCTTCGATGATTGCTTCAGTCGCTACTTCGGGCGCGCTCTCTTCAGTAGCCACCGCAGAAGGGGAACTTGAACAGGCAGCCAAAAGTAAACCCAACAAAAGCAGTGCCAGCATTACAGATAGTCGTTTCATAGTGTCTCCGTCGCCGGAACCATTGCAAATGCTTTACGTCTCTCCTGCAGGAGGATGATGAGCATGACGATAATGCCCAGGAGTGTTGTGCTCAGGCCAACCAACATGAAGACCGTCCGGTATTCGGCCAGGAAAGCCGCGGCGGCTGTCAACCCCAAAATAGGCAGCACGTCGGTGACGTGGTGGGCGCAACAGGCAACCATGGCGACCGTGGACATTCCTCCGCCGGCTCCCGTCAACGCGCCACTCGGGCCAGTAGATTCGACGGGTAAAAACAGCCGCTTTTTGAGAACGATGTACAGCGCCGATTGGACCCCGAAACCGAGGATGATCGGCAATACGATCCAGCGGTCTTGCCAGAAGAGATCAATCGCGTGTCGCGGACCTTCGGCCCAGGATACGATGCCGAAGTAGAGCAGGGTTAGCAACCCTGCCCCAATCAAACCGGCTCCTACGGGCCAGGCAATTCGTCTACTCTTGCTCATCGGCATAGCTCTCTCATCCGGTCTGATGGTTAGTC
>JAACJX010000371.1 GCA_014237545.1 Ardenticatenia bacterium
GGAGGTTGAACTCTACGACCGGGTCGCTGATCCGGCGCAGCTAAACAACGTAGCGTGGCAACCTGAATACGCCGATATCCAATCCGCGCTGGCCGCGAGGCTTGGCGCGATATTGGCCCGTCCCGGATACAGCGGGTAGCGAGTATTTTGACCAGGCGCGCCGGCGTGGGCATCGCGTTGGCGCGCCAACAGTTTAAGGAGACAGACAAGACCATGCTGATTCACGTACCGCTTGACCATGTTGACGACAATCCATTCCAGCGCCGCCAGGACTATGGCGACGTGGCCGCGCTCGCGGAAGACATCCGGCAGCGCGGGTTGCTGCAGGTGCCGCGCGGCCGGCTGCTCTTCGAGGGGCGGCCGGTTGAGAAGGAGCGGCTGGCCAGGACCCTCGAAGGCGCAAACGGATATCCAGGCGGGGACCTGTTTCGCGTTCAGCTGGCCTTTGGCCATCGCCGGCTGAGGGCCTTTCGACACCTTGACACGATTGGGGTGGGCTGGAATTCCATGCCCGTCTACGTCGAGGCCCTGACCGACGACGGGATGCTCGACGCCGTCTGGAGCGAGAACCAGCACCGCAGCGACATCAACCCCATCGAGCAGGCCGAGCTGCTGGCGGAGAAGCTGGAGCGGGCCCGGGCGGCCGGCGGCAACCAGCAGACGGTGGCGGCCGAGTGGGGGATCGACCGCTCGACGGTGGCTAACAAGGTGCGGCTGCTGGACCTGCCGGCCGAGGCGCAGACAGCCGTGCGCGAGCGGAAGCTGTCCGAGCGGCAGGCGCTGGCGCTGCTGCCGGTCGTCGAAATGCAGGCCAAGCTCAACGGCACGGCCGTCGACTGGAACCCGTCCGACAAGGTCGAGCCGTGGGGGATGCCTGCCCGCCCGGAGGTTTTCATGCGCCACGTGGTCGCCAACCCGGACAAGACCACCAGCGATGCCATCCGCGATTATGCCCGCCGCGCCCTCGACCACGCCGGCGCGGTCCTGCCTGAGGCGATCGCCACCTTCGACACCGACTCGGCCGACTTCCTCCTCGGGCCCGACGAGCGCGAACCGATTGTCCAGCCCCTCTGCGCCGGCTGCGCCCATCGCCACAACCAGCACTGCCTCAATCGGCTGTGCCTCGACGCCAAGGTTGAGTTGTTCAAACAGCGCATCCCGACGCTCGCGGCCGAGCATAGCGGCCTGCCCTGGAGCCGCGAAGCCGACCACTTTCCCAACGACCGCGAACTCGCCGCTCACCTGCGCCACCTCTACGGCAGCGGCCGGCGCGACGGCCTGGTCGTCGGCTGGGTTCCAGCCGCGTGGCGCGAGGACTGGCTCGACCAGATGCCCAGCGGCTATCGCAACGCCCAACAAATCCTGGCCAACTGGCGCAAGGGACTAATCCTCGGCCGACTGCCCCGCCCGGCTGACGAGACGGCCGACGACGCTCTGCCCATTCAACCGCCGGTCGCCACGTGGCGGTCAATGCGCTACGATGCCACCCGGGCCCGCAAGGAGCGCGTCAAACAAGCGTTCGTCGACGCCTGCGCCCCACTCGCCGGGCAGGATGCTTTTCGGTCGCTGCTGGCTCTCGCGAGAGCGGAAGATATCACCGGTTTCATCGACCAATTCTGGAGCAGCATGGCTTTTCTTAGCTATGCACGCGACCGCAACGAGCTGACCGCCATACTCCAGCAGGGCGGCCTCGACCCGGCGCTCATTGACCCGGCCGACGCGGGCGACCGCCTCCACGAGCTGGCCGTCGATGCTTTGGCCGACTGGTACGACTACCGCGGCCACTCGAACGCCCGCGCCGCCGCGGCGGCCGTGGCCTTGGGCAAGGCGCTCGACGCCTTCGAAGCCGCGGGCATCACCGCCGAGAGCGAGACGGCCGACCTGGCCGACCTGCTCCACTGGCTGACCGCCGCCCGCGCCGACGCGGTGGAAGTGCTCAACGGGAAGGGATGAGGTGCCGGCAAAATGGGTAATTTACACCGAGGATTGTTGTGGCTGGTACAGGCTTCGGAGAAACGCGAGGTGGAGTTGGAAAAGGCCGTAGGCTACGCCGAGGAGAAACTGGGCCGGCCGGTGCAACTGATCATCTGCAATCCGGGGGAAAGTTTCCCGCACGAGTGGCGGGATATTCCGGTGCGGCCGGACAAGCGGATATTGGCGCACCACATATTTCTGGTGACGGAGATCGAGGCCGCTGAATAGCGGAAAGGGCGCGATGGGAACTGCCGCCAACGCTCAATTTCTGATCGCCGGTTACTTCCACTGTGACGGGTGCGGCCGCACGGACGCGGAGCGCATCATTCGATATCACGGTCGCCGGCTCTGCGCGCCGTGCGTGGAGCGGATCGTGCCGTCGGCCGACCCGTTGCGCGGTGGGGATGGACAGGCGCGGACGGATGCCGAGCGAGCGGAGGTAGCGGCGTTTTGGGGGTGGCTTCACACCTCGCAAAGCGCGCGGCCGGCGCGTTACTCCCCGCCACGCCGCGCAGGTGAGCCGGCGCGACCGGCCGATGAATGTTACCCACTGTGCGACTGCGGCCGGCCGCGGGAGGCGGCCAGATTCAGCCGCCGTGCGGGAGGGTTGTTCGGCGGGCCATTTCTGAAGGAGTGCGTGATTTGCCGCATGCGGCGCGAGGTCAGTCAGACGGTCGAGTCCACGGCCTGGCTGCATCCTGAGTGGGATGATGAGGAGTGGCTGGATTTGCTCTACAAGGTCATGCCGGCGGCGTTTGAGTTGAGGGTGCTGCCGGATTACTGGTACGACCTGCGAAGGGAAAGCACTGTGGGCAAGAGGATAGAACGCATGGGCGATTGACAGAAACCGCGCCGGACGATTAAAATGGCATTGTCTATTATTTAATATTGTAGGAGACAAGACCATGAGTAAAGTCGGCCGACGTCCCAGACGCGGTACGCGCATGCCGTCCACGGCCATCACGGCGGCGGTTGAAGAGCTCACTTTCATGATGCTGCTGGGGGAAGGAACTGCTTCACAAGGTGTACAAAAATCGGTCGGGTTGTTGAAGGAATCACACGAGTCGCTGATGAGGCAGGCCATGTGGATGCGGGATCAGGCAGAAGAGGCGCTCAAGAAGGAAAGTCCGGGGAAGGAAGTTCAGCAGACGGACATGTACAAGTATGTGACCGGGAATTACTGGGAACTTGTTGAGAAGTGGGAGTCTTTGCCGGGCAATAGTTGAAACAGTATTGTTTAATGTGATAAAATAATATCTATGTCGAACGATGATGAATTTGATCAGAAGGAGCAGCGGCGCGGGCGTCGTCATCTGGACGGGAGCGCTCCAGGCGAAGGGCAGTATTTGCCGGTCGTTGCTGTGACGCTGCGCCCTTTTGAAATTGAAGAGCTGGAACAGATTGGCGATGGGAATCGCTCGGCGGCCGTGAGGCGCTTGCTTGAGATGTATCGCAATCAGATGGCCGTTGCGCCGACTCAGTAGATCCCTGCGAAGGTCCACCCCACCCCGGACCGACCCTCCAAAAGAAAAAGCCCCGACCTGAACCGGACGGGGCTTTTTCTTTTGATCCATTTGTTAGAGGAGAATGGATATTGATTGATATTATATAGTAATATAAAATAATAGCTATTATTCAAGGACAGATTATTTCATGAAACACAATATCCACCCCTCCCTCTTGCCTTTAATGCTTCCCATAGATGAGATGCACCTGGACCCGGCCAACGCGAGAACAGGTCACGACGTGAAGCGAATCGCGGCCAGCCTGACGCAGTATGGCCAACGGAAGCCGCTGGTAGTGAACAAAAGCGAGGGCGGCAAGATCGAGGCGGGGAACGGCACGTGGCAGGCAGCGAAGTCGCTCGGCTGGACGCACGTGGCGGCGGCGCTGGTCGAGGATGACCCGATGACGGCCGTCGGCTATGCCATCGCCGATAACCGGACGGCAGAGCTGTCGCAATGGGACTATGAAGCCCTTCAGACGCTCATCGGCAGCCTCGATCCGAATCTGGGATTGGTGACGGGATTTGAGGGAGATGAGCTGGAGGAGATGCTGCGCGCGGCCGGGATCGACCTGGACGGGCCGGCGCTGGGCGAGTCGGGGGACGCCGAGCCGCAGTTGGACAGGGCCGAGGAGCTGGCGGCCGAGTGGGGCGTGAAGCGGGGCCAGTTGTGGCGGCTGCCAAGCCGGGTGGAGGGGCAAGAGCACCGGATTATCTGCGGGGATTGCACGGACGCGGCCGTGGTGCAGCGACTGATGGCAGGGGAGCGGGCGGCGCTCTTCGCGACAGATCCGCCGTATCTAGTGGATTACGACGGCACCAACCACCCGCAGGCGTGGAATGCGCCGAAGAAAAAGAAGGAATCGATGAACAAGGACTGGTCAGCGACCTACAAGGACTGGGACGCGGCCGAGCAGGGCGTCGAGTTATACGACGGGTTCGTGGCGACGGCTATCGA
>JAACJX010000551.1 GCA_014237545.1 Ardenticatenia bacterium
AGTTTCTCGCCTGCGCGGCTGTCGTCTCCTGGGCGCGGGCTGGTGCCGGAGCGGTAGCCACGCAGTCATTCGCTAATGTGGCCTATGGGATCGAGGGGCTTGACATGATGGCGCGTGGCCTGAGCGCTGCCGACACCATTGCCGCGCTGACCACGACCGACGAGAATCGGGCCCAACGTCAGGTCGGGATGGTGGACAAAAAAGGTCGGGCGGCGGCCTTCACCGGCGATGGCTGTTATGACTGGGCCGGCCATATCGTTGGCGATGGGTTCGCCTGTCAGGGGAATATCCTCGTGCCGGGCACTGTCGAGGCGATGGCGGCCGCTTATGAGCAAGCGCGCCGCGGCCCGGGCGAACTGGCCGACTGGCTGGTTCAAGCCCTGGCGGCGGGGCAGGCGGCCGGCGGCGACAGCCGCGGCCGTCAGGCGGCCGGCGTGATGGTGGTCCGGCACAATGGCGGTTACGGGGGCAACAACGATCGCTACCTCGATTTGCGCGTGGACGACCACCCGGAACCGATCGACAAGCTGGCCGAATTGGTGACCATGCACCATCTCTACTTTGGCGCGGTCGACCCGGCGAACCTGGTGCCGCTAGCCGAAGTGGCCGGGGATCTACAAGAAGTCTTGCGACGGACCGGCCATTTGAAGCGCGAGCCGGATGGCGTGTTCGACGAAGAAACCCGCGCCGCCCTGCGCGCCCTGGTCGGTAGTGAAAACCTGGAGGAACGGTGGGACGGCACCGGCGACCGTATCGATAGCGTCGTGGTCGATTTCCTCAAACAACGATTTGGATGATCTCTGATGACTCAGGAGAATGAAAAGGCGCTGTTGATCGAGCGGCCGATCGTCGTTCGCACCTACGACATTGACTTCGCCAATATCGTGCACAACATCGTCTACCTGCGCTGGCTGGAGGATTTGCGCTCGGAGATTCTGGCTGAAGTACTACCAATTGAAGAGATCCTGGCAACAGGCATTAGCCCTATCCTTACCCGAACGGAGATAGACTATCGCTGGCCGGTCCGCATCGGAGACAAGGCCCTCGGCCGCATGTGGGTTTCTGACCTGTCCCGCACGCGTTGGACGCTGTCCTCGGAGATAGTCGTCGGGGGCCGCGTCAGCGCCGCCGGGCGTCAAAGCGGCTACTTTGCCGACCTGAATACATTGAAACCGGTGCGGATGCCGGGGAAGCTGAAAGAGTTGTGGGCGCAGCGGTAGCTAGGCTATCACGCTTTACACAGGTAGAAAAAACGCGAGGCAAGGCGATTTCCACGCCGAGCCTCGCGTTATGTTTTGGGGTGAATTGCCTCAGCGCCAGTTTTCAATCAGCTCTTTAATGGTGCTAACGAAATTGTCGGCCGACGCGCCGTCTAAAATCCGATGGTCGAAGGTGAAACTGACGAAAGCCATCGGCCGAATGGCGATGGCGTCGTCGATCACTTTTACCCGCTTTTCGATCGCCCCGACGCCGAGGATGCCGCACTGCGGCTGGTTGATGATAGGAGTGGCGAAGAGGCTGCCCGTCGTGCCATGGTTGGTTATGGAAAAGGTGCCCCCCTTGACGTCGTCGGGCCGCAGTTGCTTGCCCCGCGCCCGATCGGCCAGGTCGTTGATGGTGCGCGCCAGACCTAGCAGGTTCAACCCGTCGGCGTTCTTGATGACCGGCACGATCAGGCCGTCCTCGATGGCTGTGGCCATGCCGATGTTTATGTCCCGCTTAAGTAAGATACCATCGTCCGACCAGCTGCTATTGACCATGGGATGCTTTTTGAGCGCCTGGACCGCGGCCGCGACGATGTAGGCGGTGAAGGTCAGGCGCACGCCATCGCGGAGGTATTGGTCTTTGTTGGCTTTGCGGTGAGCAGCGACGGCCGAGAAGTCGAATTCAAAGACAGTCGTCACGTGGGGGCTGGTTTGTTTGCTCCGCACCATATGTTCGGCAATCGAGCGCCGGATGCTCGTCAGAGGCAACAGATCGGCCGGACCATCCTGTGTCGGAGAGGGAGCCGGACTTGCCGCCGGTTTGGATGGAGCAGGAGGCGCGAGACCAGGCGCCTCGCGGCGAGCCTCTACTGCCGGGGCGGGGGAGGGGGCGGCCGCCGCTTGTTGGCCGTCGATGTAAGCCAGTATGTCCTCTTTGGTGATGCGGCCGTCGCGCCCGGTGCCGGCGACCTGGCCCAGGTCGACGCCATGATCGGCGGCGATGCGCCCGACGACGGGGCTGATGCGACCCGTATAAGCCCCTTTTCTCTCGGCCACTGGCTGAGCAGCGGGCAGCGGCTCGGAGGCTTGCTGGGCAGCCGGAGCTTCCACGGGCACGTGTTCGGCGCCCGCTTCCGGCCCATCGCCGTTGTCGAAGATCTTCTCGCCCGGCTCGCCGACATAGGCCAGGACCGTGCCCACTGGAATGGTTGCGCCCTCATTGACGCATAGTTTCAGGACGACCCCGGCCGCTTCGCTGGTCGTCTCCGTGGTGACCTTGTCGGTTTCCACCTCAGCGATGGGCGCGTATTGTTCGATGCGGTCCCCTTCTTTCACTAACCACCGGGCCAGCGTTCCCTCGATAACTCCCTCGCCCATCTCCGGCAGCGTTATCCTGGATGCCATAGTCAACTCTCCCTCCAGATCTTACAGAAAGCTTGGATAGCGGGCCGGATTGGCCTCGTTCATCATGTCGTAAATCACGGCGAAGACATCTTCGACGTTCGGCTTGGAGAAGTACGCGCCATCGGACCCATAAGCCGGCCGATGGGGCTTGGCGGGGATGGTGCGCGGTTCGGTGTCAAGCCAGTGGAAGCCACCCTGGGTTTCAATCACTTCTCGGAGCATGTAGGCCGTGGCCCCGCCGGGCATATCTTCATCGAGGAAGACAACCCGGCTCGTTTTCTTGAGCGATTCCAGAATCATACCCGCCCGGTCGAAGGGCAGAAGGGTCTGCACGTCGATCACCTCGATGTCGATGTCCACCTGACTCAGCGCGTCGGCCGCATCCAGCGCGATGCGGCAGGCCGCGCCGTAGGTCACCAGGGTGACATCTTCGCCCTCGCGCAGCACTTCCGGCATGCCCAGTGGCACGGTAATATCGCCAATATTGGATGGCATCCGCTCCCGCAGGCGATATCCATTCAGCACCTCAATCACCAGCCCCGGGTCGTCGCCGCGCATCAGGGTGTTATAGAAGCCGGCCGCCTGGGTCATGTCGCGGGGCACGCAGATATACATGCCGCGCAACAAGTTGATCGCCGCGCCCAGGGGCGAGCCGGCGTGCCAGATTCCCTCCAGGCGGTGGCCGCGCGTGCTGACGATGACCGGCGCCTTTTGGCCGCCGCGAGACCGCCAGTGGAGCGAGGCCAGGTCATCGGACAGGATTTGCAGGCCGTAGAGCAGGTAATCGAGATACTGGATCTCGGCGATGGGTCGCAGACCGCGCAGCGCCAGGCCAATCGCCTGGCCTACGATCGTTGCCTCGCGGATGCCTGTGTCGGCGACGCGGAGCTTGCCGTATTTGGCCTGCAGGCCGGCCCAGGTCTGGTTCACGCCGCCCAGCAGGCCGACGTCTTCGCCGAAAGCGACTACCCGTGGATCGCGCGCCAACATAGCATCGAACGCGGCGTTAAGGATCTGCGAGCCGGGCACCGAGGGCGCGTCGGGCGCATAGATCGGCTTTACTTCTTCGACGTTGAGGGCTGATTCGGGCGACCGGCTATACAGGTGCGAGCCATACCGGTCATCGTTGAGCGCCTCCTGTTCCCTTTTCCACTCTAGTAGCCTGGCGATCGGCGAGCCGGCCGCGCGTGGTTCGTCGCGCGTCAGCAGCAGCACTTCCCGCACAACCGGTAACACGTCGCGCCGCAAGGGCGCTTCCCTGGCCGCCAGACGGCGGCGGAGGCTGGCTATCTTCTCAGCCTGAGGCGAGTTTTGCTCGATTTGCTGGAACAACTCAATCGCCTGCTGTCGCTCGTTGTAGATGGGACGGGTGAATGAATTCCAGGCCTTCACCCGTAAATTCTCCACCAGCTTCTCGGCGTTGCGCTCCAGATTGTCTAGTTCTCCCGGGGGGGCGATTCGTTGCTCGATGATCCACTCGCGCATCTTGAGCAGGCAATCATGCTCGCGCTCCCAGGCAAGCCGCTCCGGGGTCTTGTACCGTTCGTGGCTGCCCGAGGTGGAGTGGCCCAGGGGTTGGGTC
>JAACJX010000627.1 GCA_014237545.1 Ardenticatenia bacterium
CCGCCCGGCTCGATGGTCCAACCAGCCCTTTGTTCCGGCGTGGCTTCAGCCAACCAATCCAACCAACTAATCTTATCTATGGGTAGGGTCACCCATCGGCCGTCGCTTAAACGAACCTGAAGCGTATTGTCTTCAAACTGCACATCGCTTACTGTTACCAAACTCAATCTTCCAAATCCCCCGTCNCCACCGCCCGCCGCCGCACCGGCTCCCCCGCCAGCCGGCCAAACGGCCGCTGCTGGATAATCGTCTGCTCCGGCAGGCACTGGACGAAGTTAAACGCCGGCATGGCCTCGTGGTCNGCACGGATCATCTCTTCCGTCGGCCAGGCGGTAAACCCGGCGAAGGTGCTGGCGACGGCGCAGTAGAGAATACCGTCGCGGAAGGTCTGGGTGGAGTTGTGGATGTGGCCGTAGAACACGCCGCGCAGCCGTCCCCGCGCNGGCAGCAGCGCCCGGTGCATCTCCTCGCCGTTGAAGATGAGCATGTTGGCGTCCATCCACGGCGAGTTGAGCCGCAGGGCGGGGTAGTGNGTGAAGATGGTCAGCGGCGGGCCGTCGGNCGTNGCNTCGCGCCGCAGCACGTCCATCTGCTGCGCCGAGAGCAAGCCGTGGGGGTCAATCTGGTCCGGGCCGCGGGCGTCAAGCACCAGGAAGCGCTCGCCGCGCACTTCGAACGTGTAGGAGAGGGTGTCGGTCCCCGGCTGGCAATCCGTCTTTGGCCCCATCGTCAGATAGCGGTGGATATCGGCCGAGCGGTCATGGTTGCCGGTGCAGTAATAGATGGGGATTTCCAGCGCGGCAAAGGTCTCGGCCGCCAGCCGGTAGGCGGCCTCGGTGGGGTGGGTGGTCACGTCGCCGGTGTGGACGACGAAATCCGGCCGCGTCGGCAGGTGGTTGATCATGTCGATCACGTGCCGCGCATAGGGCAGCGACCGGTGTCCCTGTCGGGAATACTCCGCTGTCGGTCCGAAATGCGTGTCGCTGAGATGAACGAAGTAGACCGGATTCATAGTGACGAGCTACGAGTTACGAGTGACGAATTCAGAGCGCCAAACTCGTAACTCGTCACTCGTAACTCGTNACTAATNATTTATGGGGCTATCGCCACAACCGCNCTATTGATATTGTTAACCAGGGCCTGGACCGTGTCATTCATCAGATTGAAGTAACCCGACGGGGCGATGCCGATCCAGAAGATAAAGACCAGGAAGGCCAGCATGATGCCCATCTCGAGGCGGCTCATCGGGGTCAGNCTCTTGACCTTGTCCGTCGTCACCGGGCCCATGAAAACGCGCTGGAACATCCACAACAGGTAGACGGCGGCCAGGATGACCCCCGTCGTGGCGAAGGCGGTGTAGATCCACGGCCGCGGGGCCAGCGATTCCGCGCCAATCGAGCCGAGCAGGATGGTGAACTCGCCGACGAAGCCATTGAGGCCGGGCAATCCCATGCTCGACAGCACGACGATGAGCGACAGCACACTGAACAGGGGCATGACCTTCCAGACGCCGCCGTAAGCGCTCATCTCGCGCGTGTGGGTGCGCTCGTAGAGCACGCCGACCAGGAAGAACAGCGCGCCCGTGCTCAGGCCGTGGTTCACGCCCTGCAGGATCGCGCCCTGGATGCCGGCGTTGTTGAGGGCGAAGATGCCCAGCGTCACAAAGCCGAGGTGGCTGATACTGGAGTAGGCGACCAGCTTCTTCACGTCCTTCTGGGCGAAGGAGACGATGGCTCCATAGATGATGCCGATGATGGCCAGCACGGCGATGATAGGCGCGTACTCATAGGCCGCCTCCGGGAAGAGCGGCAGGTTGAAGCGCATGAAGCCGTAGGTGCCCATCTTCAGCAAGACGCCAGCCAGGATGATGGAGCCGGCCGTCGGCGCTTCGGTGTGGGCGTCGGGCAACCAGGAGTGGAAGGGGAAGACCGGCACCTTGACGGCGAAGGCCAGGAAGAAGCCGATGAACAGCAAGTTCTGGGCGTGGGCGAAGGCGTCTCGCCCGGCGATCAGGTCCGGGACGGAGAAGGTGCCGTTGGTGAGGCCCATATACAGGATGGCGACCAGCATCAGCAGCGAGGCGGCCATCGTGTAGAGGAAGAACTTGATCGAGGCGTAGACGCGCCGGCCGCCGCCCCAGATGCCGATGAGGAAATACATCGGGATCAGGGTGAATTCCCAGAAGATGTAGAACAGGAACAGGTCCTGGGCCAGGAAGACGCCGAGCATGCCCGTCTCGAGCAGCAGCATGAAGATGTAGTACTGCTTCAGGTCCTTTTCGATGGCCGTCCACGACCCGATGATCGCCAGCAGGGAGATGAACGTCGTCAGCAGCACCATGAGGATGCTGAGGCCGTCGATCCCCAGGAAGTAGCTGATGCCCCAGGACGGGATCCAGTCAACGCGGTCGACCAGCTGCAAGGCCGGATTGCCGGAGTCGAACCGGAACAGAACCAGCAGCGACATCGCAAAGGTGGCGGCCGACGTCGCGATGGCGATGAGCTTGATCGTGTCGCGGTTCGAGCCGTCTTCCGACTCTTTCATCAATAGTATTGCCAGAACACCCACCAGGGGAAGGAAGGTGAGAATCGTTAGCAACCAGTTCATAATTTCCCCCAATCTCCTAATTTGCCATGAGCAGGAAATAAACGAGCAACCCAACCGCGCCCAGGAACACCGCCAGCGCGTAGGTGCGNGCATAGCCGGTCTGCGTCAGGCGCAGCGCCCCNGCNAGCCGCCGCGTCACCGACCCCGCGCCGTTGACCATGCCGTCGACGCCTTGCGCGTCGAGGACGTTGGCCGAGAAGTCGGCGAAGGTGACGAAGAGNTCGCGGATAACCCGATCATGGATGAAGTCATGCCAAAATGCGCCGTCGACCTTGTCGGCCAGCCAGGCGGCGAAACGATTGAACAGCGGGACGAAGCCCTTCATGTAGAGCGAATTGAGCGGCAGCGCGCTCCACCACCAGATCGGCGTGCGCGACAGCCGGTCCGGCTCGCTATAGGTGGTCGGCCGGCCCTTGTAGATGAGATAGGCCAGCGCCAGTCCGCTGAGAGCCAGTAGCAACGATAGCCCGGCGACCAGCGGCGAGAAGACCACCGGCGTGTGCGGCATATGCAGGATGCCCTCTTCAGTCAGCTCAAAAGCCGGGATGGAGTGTTCTTCCCACTGCTCCAGCAGCAGCCAGAAGCCGTGGGGGTGCATGTCATATCGCTCCGCCTCGGCCGCCGACAGGTAGGGCACGTTGAGCAAGCCGCCGAAGATGGTCAGCACGGCCAGCACCAGCAGCGGCCGTGTCATGAGCGGCGGGCTTTCGTGAGCGTGCTCGGCCGCCGCGTGGCGGGGCTTGCCGAAGAAGGTCATGATGAGCTGGCGACCGACGTAGAAAGCCGTGCCCAGCGCCGCCAGGGCCAGAATGACGAAGAACAGGAAGGCGTGCGTCTGGCCGTGGAGCAAGATCTCGTCCTTTGACCAGAAGCCGGCCAGCGGGAAGATGCCCGCCAGCGCCAGCGCGCCG
>JAACJX010000031.1 GCA_014237545.1 Ardenticatenia bacterium
CCGAAGTCCCAGCCCTCGCCGTAGACGTAGATCGACGGATCGATCTCGTCCAGCGCGGCGCGGACGGCCAGCATGTCGTCCTTCATGTGGTGGCCCATCAGGTCGAAGCGGAAGGCGTCGATGCCGTACTGCTCGGCCCACAGGCGCACCGAATCGACCATCAGCTTGCGCATCATGGCGTGTTCGGTGGCGGTGTTCTGGCAGCAGGTCGAGGTCTCGACGCGCCCGGCGGGGCTGAGGCGATGGTAGTAGCCGGGGACGATCTTGTCGAGCACGGAGTTGTCATTCTGGCTGCTGGCGTTGGTGTGGTTATAGACCACGTCGGCCACGACGCGCAGCCCCATGGCGTTGAGCGCCTGCACCATCTGGCGATACTCCAGGATGCGGGCCGGGCCATCGGGGTCGGTGCTGTAGCTGCCCTCGGGCACGTTGTAGTGCAGCGGGTCGTAGCCCCAATTGAAGCCGTCCTGGTCGCGGATTTCGGCGATGATGGCCTGCTGATCCTCTGAGTCAGGTGGCAGGGCCGACAGCTCAGCCAGATTGGGTTCCACGCGCGCGGCGGCGTCCTCGTTGATCGTGGCGATGTCGAAGCTGGGCAACAGATGCAGGTGGGTCACGCCAGCCCCGGCCAGCGCGGCCAGATGCTCCGCGCCCTGGCCCGAGGCAAAAGCGCCATACGTCCCGCGCAATTCGGCGGGAACGGTCGGATCGAAGGCGCTGAAATCGCGGATGTGCAGCTCATAGATGACGATGTCTTCCGGCGCGTCGAGCGGCGGCAATTCTTCCTCGCCCCAGCCTTCCGGCTTCAGGTCAGCGTCGTCGAGGTTGACGATCTGGCTGCGGCCGCTGTTGAGNGACAGGCTGACCGANTAGGGNTCNGTGACGAGGTTGGTCTCCACCGCGCCGGTGCTGGGAGCGAATACCTGCACTTCANAGAGATAGAACTTGCGATCCCACTCCGGCTCGCCGACGAGCGTCCAGACGCCCGTTTCGGGATCGACGCGCATCGGCTCCTCGTCACCGCGGGTCTCCGGATTTGCGTCGTCGAACAGGACGACGCGCACGCGTTGGGCGGTGGGCGCCCAGACGCGCAGGACGGGCGCGCCGTCCTCGTAGGAGACGCCGAGCGGGCCGTCGTAGGCGTAGAGGTCGTCGAGCACGCCGGCGATCTGCAGGCTGGTGGCGTCGAGCAGTTCATCGGGGCCGGACGCGGCCACGGCCACCTGCCCCTTCAGCGCGACACGAATGATTCCGGCGCGGGCCGGCAGGCGGAACACGGGGTAACCGGCCAGATGGGGGAAGCGGGCGGCCAGTTCCTCGGGCAGCCCGGCCGGTTCGTGGCTCAGGGTAATCGCGTTCCCGGTGACGCCGTCCTGCTCCAGCACCAGCGGCTCGCCCGTCTCGGTGTAGTGAAACGTGTAGGTATTATCCTCGCTATANGCCACGTCCCAGACGATAAGGTCTTCGGCCACCCAATGGGCGCGGGCCTCGGACAGGTTACCCACCGGCCCGCTGCCGCCGACCTGAATGGTCATGATCTTGTTGCTTGAGTTCCACACAAAGGTCACCAGCGTGCCGTCGGCCGGCACGGTAAAGGGGATGTTGGCGCCGCCGGGCGCGCCGGCCTCGCCGTAGTTCTCGTCCCAACTGAGGCCNACGGCGACTTTGGCTTCATACGCGCCGGAGGGAATGGCGTCGGTCTGGAAGACGAAGGTGCCGTCGCCGTCCGGGTCTTGCAGCCAGGTGCGCAGGCAATCGGGCGACCACTCGGCCGGGCAGCCCAGCTCGTCCTGGAAGCTGCCGGCCACCGTCGCGAGGGGCGTGTTGACGTCATCGGTGATCCAGCCGGTCTGGGTGGAGAAGAGGAAGAGCACGTCGGCGTCCTCGGCCAGCGACAGGGGAATGTTGTCGCCGCCGGNCTGGGCATTGAGGCCGAAGTTGACATCCCACGTGCCGTTCAGGGCCGCCTTGTATTCGTAATCGCCGGCGGGCAAGGCAAAGGTGCCTTGCCAGAGTTGGGTGACGTCGTCGTAGGTCAGGGCCGTGGCCTCGCAGTCGGGCTGCCAGTCGCCGTCGCACCCCAGCGCGCTCTGGATAGTGCCGGGGACGACGACCCGATCGGGCGGCGTGGCGACGACCGGNGGGGGCATGGCGGCCTCNNNTGCCGCGCCGGTGGCCAGGGCCGCGGCATCGGCTTCCGTGATCGCGAACAGACCATCGGCAAGATGGAGATCGAACTGCACGGCCGCTCCCTCGGCAACGGTGAAGGGCTCGTCCAGTAAGTTGAGCGTTATGTCGAGCTGGGCCGGATCATAGGCGACCCGGGCCGTGTAGTCGCCGGGCGGGATGTCGGCCGTGCTGAAGCTGTACTGGCCGTCGCCGTCGGGNTCGGACAGNAGGGCGCGGTAGCAGTCGTTGGTCCAGTCCTGGGNACAGCCCAGTACAGACTGAAAGTCGCCGACGACAGCNGCCAGNAGGCTGTTGACGCTGTCACTGACCCAGCGCGTCTTGTGGTCGTACCAGAACGTCACCGGACCGTCTTCGGCCACTTCGAGAGGGATGTTTTCGCCATAGTACTCGGCGTTGAGGCCGTAGTTGTCGTCCCACGCGCCGTTGAGGGCCGCCTTGTATTCATAGGAGCCGGCCGGCAGGTCGAACGTCGCCAGCCACAGATCGCTGTCGGCGTCATATTCCAGCATCGACTCCTCGCACTGCGTGTTCCATTCGCCCGGGCAGCCAAGCTCCGGCTGCAGCGTCCCGGCGATGGTCACCGTGTCCGGTGGCGGAATGTTCTCGGGATCATCCCGCTGCGCAAGGGCAGGGCTGAGGGTCAGGAGAAACACAAACGCGGCNAGCACACCTATCAAGCCGCGGGCGATGGTAAACAGGGGCACCTTTTTGGATTTCACGGCAACTCCTTTGATAATCAAGGCTCTCCCGGCGAGTGCCGGAAGCCATCTGAGAGGCAGCAGACGCTTTCCGTCCATGAATCATATCACTTTTTGGGGCGGCAGCAGCCAAACCGGGGCATACGTGCTGTGCCTGCGGGCGCGCGAGGACATGCGGATTGCCTTTGGGCGGTTCCAGGGCGGCCGTGCCATCGCCGTTCCCGTGGGGCGATACGCTTACGTCGGGTCAGCCATGGGCCGCGGCGCGTCGGCGCTGGCCGGGCGGCTGCTGCGCCACGCCAC
>JAACJX010000503.1 GCA_014237545.1 Ardenticatenia bacterium
ATTCACCTATCCCGACCAGACGTTCCGCGACGAGGGCGGCGAGGCGTTCATCCCTCGCCTGTGGGCCACGCGGGCCATCGGCCACCTGATGCAGCAAATCCGGCTGCGCGGCGAAGACCCCGAGCTGGTGCAGAGCATCGTCAACCTCAGCACGCGCTACGGGATCATCACGCCTTACACCAGCTTCCTGATCGAGGAAGATGACATCTTTGCCCAGACGGACGGCGCGCCGGCGATGGAATTGGCCGAAGAGGCGCTGGCGGCTCCGATGGAGTCCAGCGGCGCGGCGGCGGTCGACCGCGCGGCGGTGGAGAGCGAATTGGCCGCGGCCGAAGCGCCGATGCCAATGGCGACGATGACCATCTCCGGCGAGGGTGGTCAGGCGGTGGCCCAGGCCCCGGTGCAGAGCGCGAGCAACCGCACATTCTTCTTGCGCGGCGGCGTGTGGGTCGATAGCGCCTACGACGGCGAGCGCGAGCCACAGGTCATCCCCTTCGCCTCGGAGGCCTACTTCGACTTGTTAACCNACCGGCCGGAACTGGGCCAGGCGCTGGCCCTGGGCGACGAGCTGCTCCTCGTCATCGACGGCGACGCCTATCGCGTCACCGCCGAGGGTCAGGCCGTGGACCAGGCGCAACCGGCGGACAGCGAGCCGCAAGACGCCCAACCCGAACCGGAGACAACGCCCGCCGCCACTGAGACGAGCCCTGTGGAACTGTTCGGCGTCCAGGTGTGTGCCTCGGNGNTCATCCTGCCGCTGCTGGTGGTGGCCGGACTGGGGGCTTCCCGGCGGCGCCGTCATCGGTAGTCCGGCCCTGTCGATACAAAGCCGGGGAAGAGTTGCCGATCTTCCCCGGCATCGTTACGATGGTATTCGGGAGAAGGGGAGTACATATCGATGCTTAGCTTATGGCNATAAAAATATCGGGTTCCAACCGCGCCAAGTTCATCCTCGAATGGGTTGTGATNCTGCTCGTACTCTATCTTTTCAGCCACACAACNCTCCTCGACTTTGATCCCCTCCAGCTCCAGCAGACCGGCGAACACAACGAGAGCGCCACACTCCCCATCCTGGCCGAGATCGGCCTGCATCGCTACGGCGAGATCCCCCTGTGGAACCCTTACATGCTGACCGGCTTTCCCCATGCCGGCGACCTGATCAATCACTTCTGGAACCCCATCGCCACCGTCCCGGTGATGTTGTGGGGCGGCGTCGACGGCATGAAAGTGTCCGTCTTCCTGTCGCTGCTCGTGGCGGCTTATGGGCAATGGTACCTGGCCCACACCTTCGGCATTCGCGGCGTGTTCCGGCTGTGGGCGGCGCTGTTGTTCGCCCTGTCCGGAGGACTCTTGTTGCTCTGGCGGCTGGGATGGTACGAACTGCTGGTGGGGGCGGCCTGGTTCCCGTGGTGCTTCGCGCTCTTGTGGCGGGCGCTCCACCACCATGATCGGCTCTCCCTAGTGATGGCGGGGCTCGCCATCTTCATGGTCGTCACCACTGGCGGGGGGTATTACCCGTTCTATCTGGCGGTATGCCTAACCACGCTGACCCTGGTTGCCTTTGCATTCCACAAGCCGGCCGGCCGCGGCCGCCTGATGCGACGGGCCGCCGTGGTNGCTCTTCTTGGCCTGGCANTGTCNGCCGTNTACCTGGCNCCCCTGGCCGACGGCCTGCGCTACACCGGTCGCGACGCGCCGCGCGATTATNCCCAGGCCGGCTCCCAGCCCATCCCCTATGCCCTGTTCAACTACGTNGTATCTGACGAGACCTGGTTCAANGCCGATGTTTTGAACCGGGGGAGCGGCTTCAACTGGTACTACATCGGTTTCCTGCCAATCCTGNCGTTATTCTTCACGCCCTGGNTGTTCGGCCGTTTCACGTGGCGACGGCGCGGGATAGTGACTCTCCTCGCTTTGCTTCTGGTCCTTTTACTGTGGGTGGCTAACCGGCACGCGCCGGTTCGCTATCTTTATGAATGGCTGCCGTTTCTCTATACCTTTAGATTTCCCAACCGGCTGCTCATCATCGCCACGATCCCGCTGGTCGTCGTGGCGGCAATGACCCTGCAAGGGATGCTCGTCTGGGCGCGGCGCGGATTCCGCGCGCGCAGGGTTGGGGCGCAAACAAATGCTGATGAACCCCATAAGGCCGGAGCCTCTTCCGTCGCCCTGTTGAATCTGTCGGTCGCCCTCCTGCTCCTGATCGCCCTCACCGACGTCTATCGGGTCAACCATGCCTTCGCTATGCACCCCAACCCGCGCAGCCCCGTAGTCCGCGAAACGCTGGACTGGCTGCGCCAGCACGACCCCGGCCTCTACTACATCAACGTCGGCGGCGCGTCGCCCTATTGGAACTGGGTGGCCGACGCCTACGAACTGGAAATGCCGGTCATCAACTTCCGCTACAATCGCCGCGTATTGTCGATGGACGAGCAATACCAACCGGACTCGCCGTTCAACGCGCAGCCAAAGTACGTGATCCTCGGGTCCGATCAGCCAGGGCCGGAAGGAGCCGCGCTTGTGACCAAGGTCAGGGAAGTGAACATCTGGCAGCAGCCCGACGTGCTGCCCTATGCCTTTGCTATCGTCGACCCGCGCGGCCCAGTCAATCGCGACACGGCGCGCGGCGTGGGTGTTCGTCTCGACGGNCCAAACCGGATCGTTGTGGACGGCGCATCCGCCGCAACGGGGGAGAAGCTGGTGGTGCTGGNTAGCGACTACCCGGGCTGGCGGCTGACGGTTGATGGTCGCCCGGCCGAGGTCGCGCCGCTCAACGGGTACCTGGGGGCGGAGATGGAGCCGGGAAGGCACACGTATGAGTTCGTGTTCCGGCCGCCGCAGCACGTGCTTGGGCTGGCGATTTCCGCCGGGACTTTACTGCTGTGTCTGGCGATGATCGTCACCGAACGGCGGCCGAAGAACGGCGGAGCGGCTGANCTCGATCGCGACGCTTCTCCACGACAGCCATTCACTTCACCCCCTGCACCATGACCATCCCCTCGCCCACGGGCCGCTCCACGGACAAACGGAACCCGGACCGGGCCATCATCGCCTGCACCTGGGCGATCGATGGCCGGCCGTGCTCGAGGCCGGCGGGGAAGTCGGTCATCGCCCGGTAGAACGCGTAGCGCCCCTGCGCCGGACCTTCGTCCGCGTGCCGGGTCGTGAATTCGTCGATGATGACCAGCCGCCCCCCCACGTTCAATGCCTCCCGAATCCGGCGGAACAGGGCCTCGCTATAGACCCCGACGTCGCACTGCAACGCCAGGTCGCAGTCCTGCGGCAGGGGGTCGCGGTTGAAATCGCCGGGCAGGAAGGCGAGGCGCTCCCCCTCCGGCCGCCCGGCGGCGAGGGCCTGCCCCGCGGCGCACACGTGCGGGTGGTCCATCACCACGGCCGACAGGCCCGCCTGCCGGCGCAACAGGGCCAGCGCGACGACCCCTGAGCCGCCGCCCAGATCCATCATCCGCCCGACGCCACTCACGTCCAGCGTCGCGGCCACGTCCTCGGCCAGCGACTGGTGCAGCTCATAAAGCATGTGGGTGAAGCGCCAGGCGAATCCCTCGTCCTCGCTGATGGAGCGCAGGTAGTCGTGGGGCATGCGGCTCTGTCCGGCCCAGACGGAAAAGGGATGGCCGATGTGGCGCGACAGGTCGACGCCGAACGGGTAGCGATAGCGCTCCTCCTCGGCCAGGTGCGCCCAGCAGGCGCGCGAGAAGGAATCAAGAATGGCCGCCCGCGCCGCGGCCGACGTNATATAGCCGTCGCCGNGGCGCTCCAGAAANCCCATCCCGGCCAGNAGCTCCAGCCACGGGCCGCCGCGGTGGGCCGGCATGGCAAACGCCGCGGCCACCTCCTCGGCTGACTGCGGCCGGTCGGCTAGATGCCAGAACAGCCCCAATTCCAGAGCGGTGTTCAAGGCCAGCGAATCGACGTAAACGCGCATCAGCTGGCGAACGTCCTGAGTGGTGATGAGTTGCATGAGATTCCTTCCATGAGACAGGAGAGGCGCGAATGGCCTCTCCTGTCCCGATCATAGATGACATTGCCAGTGGCTTAACTCGATTTAGAAATACCAGTACCGCGCCGTGGCCATCGTCACCAGGGCGATGAGCAACAGGACGAACTCNATNCTCTCGAAACGCGCCACTTCGCCCTCCAGCCGGTGCATNTGCGCGGNCTGCTCGGCCGNCGGCGGGCCGCCGGCCTCGGTGACAGCCTGCCCCAGGCGCCCCAACCGCCCGGCTCGCGGGCCGATGAAGAACGCGCCCAGGAAGAAGCTCAATAGACCGGCTACGGAACCGATGGTGAAGCCGATCCCCGGCCCCGACAAGAGCCAACTGGCCGAAAGACCACCCGACGAGAACCAGAACATGATCACCCCGGCGACCGCGCACAGGATGCTCGTGACCTGCATAAACAGCGGGTACTTACGACGGCCGATGTAAGCCTGCATGAATATCGGCCCCGCCGGTCCAATCAATTGCACCGCAGGCTTGACATGGGTGTAGTAAACAATGGCCGCGCCCGCCCACAGAATGCCGGCAACGATGTGCAGAATCCGCAAGAACAAAATGACGTAAATTTCCACGATTGACCTCCGTCTGTGTTGTGTGTGGTTGATTCCTTCCACTTACGCCTATTAAACCCGCGAATCCGCTCTTTGCGGGGTCACCCTTTCTCCCTAACCACTCCCCACAACTCACCCAAAAAGTGTTACAATGTGCCCGACGCAACGGCGAGCATGGGTGCGCCCCGTCGCGGGGCGAGGAGTTGGGGCCTTGGCCNTAGATGANCNGCCGGTGACTTTCGGCGATTGGCTGAAGCGCCGCCGTCTGGAGCTTGACCTGACGCAGGCCGAACTGGCGGAGCGGGCCGGCTGCTCCGTGGCCGGGCTGCGCAAGATCGAGACGGGCGAGCGGCGGCCGTCGAAGCAGTTGGCCGCGCTGCTGGCCGAGGCGCTGGAGATCGCCCCCGACGAGCAAAACACCTTTGTGCGCGTGGCGCGGGGCGAGTTGCGGCTGGAGCGCCTGTCCGCGGCCCAGCCGGCGCTGGTCGCCCCGGCGTCGGCCAGCGCCCTGCCCATCTGGCCGACGCCGTTCATTGGCCGCGCCGGCGAGCTGGCCGCCCTCAGCGAACTCCTTCTCGATCCCGGCTGTCGCCTGCTGACGCTCGCCGGCCCCGGCGGCATCGGCAAGACGCGGCTGGCGGTCGAGGTGGCGGGACGGGTGGCCGGCCGCTTCGCTGATGGAGCCGTCTTTGTCTCGCTGGCCCAGCAAAGCTCGCCCCACTTCCTGGTCCCGGCCATCGGCGACGCGCTGGGCGTCACCTTCCAGGGCCAGATCGAGGCCCGCGCCCAGTTGCTCAATTACCTGCGCGACCGGCGACTCCTGCTCGTTCTCGACAACATGGAGCACCTGCTGGCGGGCGTGGACCTGCCGGCGGAGATCATCGGCCGCGCGCCGGGGGTGAAGCTGCTCGTCACGTCGCGCGAGCGGCTCAACCTGCAAGGGGAGTGGGTCTATGAGCTGGCCGGGCTGCCCGTGCCCGCCGGCCCGCTGGATGCCGATTGCCCGGCGCTGGGGACGTATACCGCCGTTGACCTGTTCGTGCAGCACGCCCGGCGGGCCAGGGCGGGTTTCGCCGTGGANGACGACGATTGGNNGGCCATNGCTCGCATCTGCCGCCTGCTCGAGGGCACGCCGCTGGGCATTGAACTGGCCGCCACGTGGGTGGCCGCCCTGTCGCCCGGCGACATCGCCGACGAGATCGNGCGCAGCCTCGACTTCCTGGCCACAACGCGCCGCGACGCGCCCGAGCGGCAGCGCAGCCTGCGCTCCGCCTTCGAGCACTCGTGGCGGCTGCTGCCGGAAGCCGAGCGCCACGCGCTGTGCCGGCTGGCCGTCTTCCAGGGCGGGTTCGACCGCCGCGCGGCGGCCCGCGTGGCCGGCGCCTCGCCCGCGGCGCTGCTGTCGCTGGTATCCAAATCGCTCGTCCGCCGCCGCGAGACGGGCCGCTTTGACCTGCACGAGGTCGTCAGGCAGTATTCGCTAGGCTACCTGGCCGATGATCCCGATGCCGACNCCACCCGCGATCGGCACAGCGACTACTACCTGTCGCTCCTGCGCAGTCGCGAGCGGGATCTGAAGGGGCCGGCGCAGCGGACGGCCNTGCTGCAGTTGACGGAAGAGATCGGCAACATCCGTGCCGGCTGGGCCTGGGCCGTGGCCCGCGAGAACTTCCGGTTGATCGGCTCAGCCCTGCGCAGCTACGGCTGGATGTGCGAGGTGGGCGGCCGCTTGCAAGAGGGCGTGGCCGAGCTGGAGCTGGTCGTCTGGGCGCTGCGAGGNCGAGCGCTGTCGGCCGAGGAAGGCGCGGCGCTGGCCCAGGCGCTGGCCCAGCANGGGCTGCTCAACTTTCGCCTGGGCCGCTTCGAGCAAGCNCTGGCCNTGTTCGAGGAAAGCCTCGAGCTAGCCAGACCGTATGGCGACCCGGCATTGCTGGTCGATCCGCTGGTGCTGAGCGGCATCATGCTCCATCTGGGCGGCGACTATCCGCGTTCGGTGGCGCGCCTGCGCGAGGGGGCGGCCTGCGCCCGCGCCGCCGGCGACGACTGGTTCGCCATCTACGCCCACTACAACCTGGGCTATGTCGCCTCTCTGGCCGGCCGGGACGAGGAGGGGTATCACCTGATGCGCCGCAGTCTGGCCGCGTGGCGGGCCGGGGCCGACCCGCGCTCCATCTCCCTGGGGCTCAACTTCCTCGCGCCAACGGCGTTGCGGCTGGGGCGGCACGAGGAAGCCATCGCCTGGCTGCAAGAGAGCATCACCCTGGCCGAGGAAATCGGCGACCGCTGGGGGCTGGGCACCGCCCACCGCCAGTTGGGGCAGGTCTATCTGGCGCTTGGCCGCGTGGCCGAGGCCAGGNCGCACCTGAATCGCAGCCTGGANATCTACCGCGGCTACGTGACCGGCTACGACCTGGTGCACACCAACATCCACCTCGGCGAGTGCGCTCTGGCCGAGGGGAACGACGACGAAGCCGAAGCGCTCTTGAGCGAAGCGGTCGGCGGGGCGCTGGCGGCGCGGGTCGAGGCGCTGTCATTGCAAGCGCTCGTGGGGCTGGCCGAGCTGCGGCTGCGGCGCGGGCAGCCGGCCGAGGCATTGGGACTGGCGGCGGCCGTGCTGTCAAGGCCAGAGGCCACCTGCGAGACGGCAGCGCGGGCGGAACAGGTACGGCAGTGCGCGAGCAGCCGGCTAAGTCACGCCGAGCAAGCGGCGGCGACCGAAAAATGGATGGGAACTAGCCTGGACGAATTGGCTTTAGTCTTGCGCGCCAACTGAGCCGACGGGCCTACAACCGCCCCTCCATCGACCCCGCATACCCCGTCATCTCGATATAGCCGCGGGCGTTGACCGGCGCGCCGTCGAGCGTGCCGCTGAAATCGGCCGCCCCTTCCCAGTAGACCGTCGAGACGTTGAGCTCCTGGTTGGCCATCAGCGGCCGCCCCTCTAGTTCCAAGCCAATTGAGGGAACGGCAATGCGCCACCCNGCCGGGTATTCNCCGCCGCTGGTCGGGCTGGTCCAGGTGTCGGTGACCGCCAGCGTCCAGTCGCCCAGCGCCAGATGCGTCACCTTGCCATCGGGGGCGATGTAGCTGCCGGCCGACGTCGCCTCGCGCGTGCCGTCCTCGCGCCGGATCTCGAACAGCATCAGCGCCCCGCCGTTGTCGAGCTGCAGCGAGAACCAGTCCCAGCCGATGGCCCCGGCGCTCAGGGCGCTGGTGCTCCACTCGTGGTCTTTCCAGGCCAACCCGGTCACGTCGAACGACTCNCCNCCGANNGCGACCGTGCCCGCCGCNNGCTGCTGGACGATGGAGTAGTAGTACGACGCGTTGCCCGGCTCCGGCCCCTTCACGCTGAGGCCGCCGTCGCCGTGGAGCACGGGCGGCAGCGTCTCGTCCAGCGTCAGGTCGAGGGCCACGTCGGCCGTCCNNGCCCGCAGCCGCACCTGCCCCGGCNCGANNNCNTCGGCCGACCAGTCNTCCAGCCAGACGCGGTAGGGNTCNGCCGTGGCCCCGGCCANNCCGCCCGCGCCGCGGCTGAACCGCTCGGCCGGGTAGAAGGCGTTGGCCTGGATGTCGGAGATGGTGAAGTGGGCCAGNTAGACTTGCTCGCTGCGCCACTCGGATTTAGAAACCGAGTTTTCAGGAAAAAACTCGGTTTNNGTCGNTGGAGCGAGCGCCCGGCGGAAGATGGTGAACTGGAANCCGAACGGCCGCCCGTCGGCCGTNNNCAGGTTGCCGGTGTAGTACCACCACTCCGTCTGGTAGTCGTCGTGGGNGCCNAGATCGCGNGGGAACTCGANGGCGTNCGGCTCTGTGGCGCGGGCNAAGCCCTCGGNCGACCCGGCCACCGGCAGCGACTCCAGCGCCGCCTCCGGCAGCCGCCCGTCATCCCCCGCCCACAGCGGCCTTCCAATAAGGGCCGCCACGAGCACCAACCCACCTATCAACAATCCTGTCCAAACCCGTTTCATAATGCTTTTACTATCCGCACATTAAACCGTTTCATTCCGGCATCGGCGAAATCTGCGGATCACTCCTCTCTTAACGCC
>JAACJX010000106.1 GCA_014237545.1 Ardenticatenia bacterium
ACGGCGACCTTGACCGCCAGGGGGATGGCCGCGCCGGCGGGGGTAGTGATGGCCTCGACGCGGGACATGACGGCTTGCAACTCGAAGGCGGCGGCCACGGCGCGGCCGGCGGCATCCCCCTCCGGCGCGTCGTCGAACCAGCAGGTGATAGCGTCGCCGCTGAAGCCGATGACGTTGCCGCGGTAGCGGTGGATGCGGTCGATGAGTTCGGCGATGACGGCGTCGATGTGGCGGATAACCTCTTCCGCGCCGCGTCGCGCGCCCAGTTCGTGGCGGAGGGTGGCGGTCAGTGGGGTGAAGCCAGAGATGTCGGCGAAGAGGGCGGCGCCGGTGGCGCGATCGGGCAGGGGCCGTCCGTCGCCGATGGCGACGCGCCGGTCGGTGGGCAGGAAGGCTGAAAAGGTGTCCATAGTCTCACAGCAGTGATCTTAAGGATATATTAGCGCAAGATGAGGGGGGACTCAAGGGGAAAGGGGACAGGGGAGAAAGGGGACAGGGGAGCTGGGGGAGCGCTGGCGGTTGCCGGGCGGGACCGCCGGCCGCCGATTGGCGGCCGGCCGGCCGGCCGTGGAAATACACCCAAAGCCACACCGACAAAAATGCCGCCACCTGGCACCTGCCACTTACACCCTGTAACGCCATCTGGGTCAGTGCGTGGGGCGGGGAGTGACCCCACGACGTGGCGAATTGGGGGTTCAATAAACCTCAGAGGTCTTCGGTGCCCTCTGAGGTTTATACAAAAGGAGCAACACCATGAACACGCGCGTACTCACCTTCATCAGCACCCTTTTCATCCTGCTGGCCCTCCTGTCGCCGCGGCCGGGGCCGGCGCGGGGGGAGGCGGCCGGCGAGCCCGACGGGTCAGGCCAGGCGGCGCACCGCGCCTATGCGCCGCTGGTGACCAAGCCGGCGGCGGCCGTCGCCCCGACCATCCACCGCTTCACGGCTGCCCCGACGGTCATCCAGCCCGGCGGCTCGGCCACGCTGTCGTGGCAGGNCAGCGGCGCGACGAGCCTGAGNATCAGCCCGGCNNTCGGGNCGGTCAGCGGNGGCAGCGTCGCCGTCCGNCCGGCGGCCACGACCACCTACACCCTGACGGCNGCCAACGCCGCCGGCTCGACGCAGGCCAAGGCGACGGTCACNGTGGGCAGCCCGCCGCCGGCGGCGAAGCCCTTCTTCCTGCAAAAGCTGGACGAGATCGACCGGGCCACGGCCACCCCGACCGTCCGCGTGGATTCCGCCGGCGGCGTCCATGTAGCCTTCACCCCACAAAGCGCGACGCCCGACCACCCGACGCGCCCGGCCTACTACGCCTACTGCCCGGCCAATTGCGCCGGCCCGGAGGCGTTCACGCTCGTGCCGCTGGGCGACGGCGTGGACTTCGCCGCGCTGGCTCTGACTCCCGCCGGCCGGCCCAGGCTGCTGGCCCGGATGCCGGCCCAATCGGGAGCGGTGTTCGTCTATCAGTACTGGTCGTGCGACGCCAACTGCCTGACCCCGGCCGGGTGGGCCTCGGCCGCGCTGGGCTACGCCTACGCCCGGCAAACGGGCTGGGTGGAGCCATTCGTCCACTCGTTCGCCCTCGACGCGAGCGGCCGGCCGCGCTTCGTCTACTACGACAACGGNCAGGATTACGAGGACCCTCACACCGGCGCGTTCTTCGCCTGGTGCGACGGCGGCTGCCTCGATCCGGCCAACTGGTTCGAAACGAAGGTACTGGACGACGGCGACGCGACCGATTTTCACCTGGGCTACGGCGCGACGGGCGGGCCGCGTCTGGCCTACGTCACCTATGACAACGAGAACATGTTGCAACAGGTGGCCTACGCCGAGTGCGACCAGAACTGCGGCGCGGCCGGCAACTGGTCGGGCAGCATCCTGGCCGACACGGTTTCATCCAGCGTGNAGAGCTGGGCCACGCTGTCGCTGGCGGTGACAAGCGCGGGGCGGCCGCGCATCGCGCTCTACAGCGGCACGGGGNTGGGCGGTAGCCTGCCGCCAAACGGGCTGTATTACCTGGCCTGCGACGCGGCCAGTTGCGCCGGTGCGTCGGCATGGTCGGGAACGAAGCTGAACCTGCCGGAGATGCGGGGCGAGGACGGCGTGGCGCTGGCGCTGGACGCGCAAAACCGGCCGCGGATCGCCTATCACGCGCCGATGACGGCCGGGTTTGGGCTGCANTACGCCTGGTGCGACGCCAACTGCGCCGGGTCGGCCGCGGCCTGGNCCAGCGCCGAGGTGGAGCCGAGCGAGGCGGCCAACGCGGAATTACCCATCGCGCCGTGGCCGGGCTGCTCGTATCCGCAGTGCAACCCACCGGTGCCGCCATGCACAATCTCGACCTGGGACGTGGGGCTTCATCCGTCGCTGGCGCTGGACGGGGCGGGNATCGCGCGCGTCGCCTACGACGCATTTCACCAGCAGGGCGGCGGCTGCGGGACCTTTACGGACGCGAAGTTGGTGCGGTTTGCGGGCTTTTTCCGGCCGTGAGGGAAGGGAGAAAGGGAGCAGGGGAGAAGGGGAGCAGGGGCGGGGTGGCAGGTGGCGAGCAGCCATGCAGGCACGCTCCTAATTCCTAATTCTTAATTCCTAATATAATCTCCCCGGCGGCCGCCGGAAATATGGTATACTGACTCTGGTTCGACACGCCCGCGTGGCGTCATTTTTCAACCTATCAGCAGACAAGGAGAACCATCATGGGCAAGAGTGGTGATAAGAAGAAAAATACCGGCAAGAACCAGCCTCAGAAATCCATCAAGGAGAAGCAAGAGGCCAAGAAGGAGAAGAAAAAGAAGAAGGAAATGAGCCAATAACGGCCGAGATGAATGCGAGATTGTTAGAAGAATGATGAGCGCCACCCGGCGCTCATCATTTTTGTGTTACGGCGCAAAGGTTCGGATCTTGGGGCGAACAACCCCCTCCACTAATGTCCGCGCCGCCAGGATGTGGCCTCCGAACTTTTCATTCGTCGTTCGTCATTTCNTCNAGCGCCACCGCGCAGCAGTCGGCCAGGGCCTCGCCCAGCAGACGGCGAGCTTCAGCCAGACGGGCGGCCGCGGCTCCGGGTGATATGTCCAGCCGGGCGGCCAGCTCTGGGATGGACAGGCCGCGATAGTCGTGGAGCAGGATGGCCTGGCGCGGCGTGCCGGGCAGGCAGTCGACCAGGGCGCGGGCGGCGGGGGCCAACTCGGCCGCCGGGCCGGCNTCGCCGGGGGTGGTGGGNAGGGCGACGAGAATGCGCGTGGCCAGCCACGCTTCCAGCGGCGCGGATTCGTATAGCGAAGCTGTATCACGCCAGGCGGCCAGCGCCCGGCGGCGAAGGTCGCCGGCCGCGAGTTCGCCGGCCGCGGTCCCGCCGGCTACGCGCCGCCGGATAAACCCGTCAAGCTCGGCGGCAAAACGAGCGTAGGCATCCGCCAGCGCGGCCGCCGAGACCATGCCGTCGCCCACCGGCTCGCCCTCATCGCAGGCGACGCACTCCAGCCGCGCGCCCAGAAAGCGGCGGCGGCCGTCCTCGGTCAGCACCCACGGGCGGTTGACGAAGGGCGGGTTGTGGCGCACGTGCTGCCGGTGGCCACAGGCCAGAATCGCCCGCCAGTCACCTAGTTCGTCCTGGTCGAAACCGACGATCACCTGTTCCATGCGCCCAGTTTATTCTATCAACCCGGCATCGACCAGCCGGTCGTGGACGTCGCTGAAGCCATCGGCCTGGGCCTGGGTGATGGTTCCCGCGGCCACCAGCTCGCCCAGCAGGTGGGCTTGCATGGCGGCCATGTNCCCCTGCATCCCGCCCATTGGCCCCATGCTGGCCCGCNAGGCCTCGACGGCGGCATGAACTTCGTCGAAGGTGGCGGCTTCATCGGTGGTGATCACCCCCTGGCCCACGGCCGCGGCCAGCATCTCGGCCTGGCGCGTGGCCTGGGCACCCGGATCGAACGCCTCGCCGCCGGACGCGGGCATGGGCGTCACCGCGCCGCTGCCTAGCGCGCGGACGTAGTTGAGGACGTCCCAGCGCTCCTCTTCGGACAGCACTTCCTTCCATGTGGGCATGGCCGAGTTGAACGGTGCCATGCCGCCGCCCTCGCTGACCCGATAGAACAGATAGCTGTCGCCCATCATTTGGCTGGTGTGGGCGATGGGCGCGGGCGCGGGGTCGAGCGTGGCGGCCGTGGGGCCGTCGCCCATCGCGCCGTCGCCGTGNCANGTGGTGCAGTGGGCGACGAATATCTCCGCGCCACGCTGCAGTGACGCCTCGTCGGCGGGGACGGGGTTGGTCACACCGGCATACGCATCGGGGATTGGCGCCGTGTGGCGGGCCATCATGCCGCTCTGGCGGCCCATGCCGCGACCCATGCCCATCCCCATGCCGCCNACCGCGCCCGTCGGGGCGGGCGGGTCCGTGGCGANNGGTTCCGTCGCCGCGGGTTGCTCCATCGCGCAACCAGCCAGCAGGGCGGCCAGCGCCAGTAAAATGATCAATCGTTTCATGTCGGCTCCCTCAACCGCCCTGTCTGGTTGCGGCGGTGTGGAGGATAGGATACCAGATCGCCGGCGAAACGCAGCCGACTTATGTCGGATTTCGGCCGGCGCTTAGCCCAGCCGCCGGGCCATCGCCTCGCCCAACGCCTGCAGGCCGTTGAACGGCCGGATGAACACCTCGAACTCGACAATGCGGCCGTCGCCGTCGATCCGGATGAGGTCGATGCCCTTCAGCGAGCGGTCGCCGACGCGGGCGCTGAACTCCAGCGCCCAGTTGTCGCCGTCCACCAGCTCGCGGTGGTAGGCGAACCCCTCGAAGACGTCGAGGACGGTGCTCAGGATGAGCCACGCCGCCTGCCGGCCCTGATAGGGCCGCCAGACGTAGGGCGAGCGAAAGATGACGTCCTCATGGAGCATGGCCTGCAACTCGGCCAGGTCGCGGCCGAAGACGATGCGGTGCCAGCGGTCGAGATGAGGGTTGGAGTGGGGCATGGGCAAGTCCTGATTTGCGGCGGCCGCCCGCCGGACGGCCGCCGCGAGATAGGAGGAATGTTAGTTCGGGAACGGCTGCAAGGCAAGCCCCGCCTCGCGCCAGCCCTGCACNCCGCCGTCGAGGTAGCTGACGTCGCTNNAGCCCATGTCGCGCAGCAGCTTGCCACTGATCGCGCCGAGCGGCCCCATGGCACAGGTGGTGATGATCGGCCGGTTGTGGNCGGCCAGCAAGGGGCTGCGCCAGGCCTCGGGCAGCTCGTGGTCGGCGGCGAAGGTCAGCGTGCCATAGGAGATGTTGACCGCGCCGGGAATGGTGCCGGCGCGGGCCACGTCGGCTGCGTCCTGCACGTCGATGATCAACAGGTTGGGCTCCCGCTGGCGGCGGTGGTCGGCCTCGGCCGGTGAGACGGCCGGCACGTCGCGGCTGGCATCAGCGGCCATGCGGCTGAAGGTCAACGGCGCGGCCGGCGCGGGCGCGCGGTCGCCAACCGGAGCGCGGGTGATGGCCGACGGCTCGGCCATGTAGCCGAAACGGGTCACCCGCACGTCGGTCCACAGCGGGTACTCCAGCAGTTGGGCCATCACCGGCCCTTGAACGTAGGCGTCGCAGGCGGCTTCATCGGCAAAGAGGTAGATGCCGCCGGCTTCGCCGCGTTCGCGATCCAACAGCCATATTTTCCAGCGGATGCCGGGCAAGCCGGCGAAGAACTCGGCCGTCTCGCGGCTTTGCTGTCGCTCGAACTCCTCGACCGGCACCGTCAGCCGGCCTACAACGGTCAATAGCAACTCGCTCATCGTCTTCTTCCTTATGATATTGTGTGCGATTATGGGGAAAATCCGATTCGCCCGCGAGAGGCGGGGACGTGGCGGGCCAGGCCTCGGCCGGCGGCCGATGGCGCCCACCCTCTGCTGCGGCCATGCGCCCGCCGGGCAGGCGCGGTGTCGGCGCGAGCCGGCTGCCAGCCGGGCAATTGAACCCCTTGGCCCCGCTGGCGGCCGTTCGCGTGAACTGTCGGCGACTACAAGGTGTCACCGTACGATGGATGTCGAGCAACGAACCGGCTCACCGTAGCAAAAATCGCGGTAGTTGTCTTTGCAAAAATGCAAATAACAGGAGGGAAAATTCGCAGATTACGCAGGTTTCGCAGAATCGAGATAGTTTATACGAACCGTTCACCGTTTAGGGTTAGCGATAGCATCTCATTGCAACCGTTCTTAAGCCATTATGAAAAAGTCTATTCACATTAACCTGCCCAAACCTGACAGGTGGGCGAGTAACGCCTCGTTTGAGCAGGTCGCTTCATCGCCCACCTGTCAGGTCTTAGCGCCTGGTAAAAGTTAGCGAACCTTTCGAATAAACACTTAAAAAATCTGCGTCATCTGCGAAATCTGCGGATCATTCTTCTTCCATCTGAATAGCGACTCCAGCCAATGCGGTGTATACTCCCCGGCTGATGATCACACCACGCCCCCGCATCCTCAGGTCATTCGTCCTCGCCCTCGCGGCATTGTTGCTTCTGGCCGGCTGTCGCGGCAGTGGCCCCGGCGGCGACGACACGCGGCCGACGCCCATCAGCGGCGCGCCGCAGGCGGCCGAGGGCGGCGGCTCAGCCGACCAGGGCGGTGGCGTGGGCCGGGCCATCACGCTGCGGCTGTGGACGCAGGGCAACGAGACCTTCGACGCCGCCTATCGCGCTCTGGCCGACGCCTACGCCGCCGCCAATCCCGGCGTCACGGTCGTCGTCGAGCCGATCGACGTTGCCGCCTATGCCCAGACGGTGCAAGACGCGCTGGCGGCGGGCACGGCGGCCGACGTGCTCCAGATGGCCGGCGGCACGCTGTGCATCTATAGCCCGCGCCTGGCCCCCGCGCCCGACCCAATCATGGCCCTGAACCCGCAGGGGGCGTTCGACCCGCTGGCGCTGGGCGGCTTCACCTGCGACGGCACGCTCTACGGGCTGCCCCAGGAAGGCAGCGTGCCATGGGGCCTGGCCGTCAGCCAGAGAGCCGCGGCCGGCGACACCACGAGCGCCGGCGACACCACTAGTGTCGGCGACACCAGTAGTGTCGCTTGGGACTTCGTCCGTTTCGCCACCCTCGACCCCACCAACGCCGCCGCCTGGAACGCGGCCACAGGAACGAGCGGAGTAGGAATTAGGAATTAAGCGAATGCGCCCCCCGTCGCTCCTGCTCCCTTTCTCCCCTGTC
>JAACJX010000144.1 GCA_014237545.1 Ardenticatenia bacterium
GGCGGCAGGCGAGATGGACGAGGTCACCGGCGGCCTCGGCCGCTGCGTTTGCGTGCGCGGGCCGGTGGTGAAGGGCGACCAGCGCGGCCGGACGCTGGGTTTCCCGACGGCCAACATCGCCGTGTGGGACGAGTTGCTGCTGCCGGCCCATGGCGTCAATGCCCCGTACCAATGGCGGGGCGGCGAGCGCCTGCCGGCGGCGACCAACGTCGGCGTGCGGCCGACGGTCGATGGGCTGAAGCTCACGGTCGAGGCCCACATCCTCGATTTCGATGACGACATCTACGGCAATGACGTGCGGCTGGAGTTCGTGCGGCGCATCCGGCCGGAGATGAAGTTCGCCGGGCTCGACGCGCTGCGGGCGCAGATCGCGGCCGATGTGGAAGAGGTAAGGCGGGAGACGTAGGTCAAGCTACTTTGCCGCAGCCCATACCTCGGCAACGGGGATTGGGAAGCCAGAAATCAGGGCTGATGTAGCCACATCCACGGCGGTGAAGCGTTAACCAGAATTCTACTTCTCTAACCGCGAAAATCGAGTTTGCAGATCTTTTGCGATATCACGAATTTCCTGCATATCGGAATCGCCCACAAACGGGTCCAATTCGGTAAGAAGGGTTTCGACATTGGGACGATAGGCGTGGAACAGGGTCGCTACGTCATTCTCATAAATGCCGACACGGGCAAAGTCGCCTTGCCGGTAAAGCGATGGCAGGGCATAAAGCTTGAGTAGGATGAGACCGTTGACCGTCGCCGTCATGATCGTGCGTTCGGTATAGACTGCCGGTGAAGCATGCACATGCCGCACGTACGCGAAGAGAGGGTTTAGCGTCAGAAGAATATCGATCTGCAAACCTTCAAATGTGCCACGGGCGAAGTTCTGGTCGCGTTCCGTCAGTTCGATTTCGGGCAACCGCTCCAGAGAGGATAGCGCCATGATCAGGTCGATGTCCTGCGTATTGCGTCCCTCAACGTATTGCAGCAGGGCAACACCACCAACGAGCACGTAGTCGACCTGCCTATCGCTTAGCAACGAAAAAAGGCGCTCAACAGTTGCCTTTAAATTACCATCGTTCATGGGCTTCCCACCCCAATTCTTTAGATCGAAGTTGATTCCGTTGCGAACGATTTCACCGATGGCTAATGGTGGATGTTCCATGAATTCATTATACCACAGGTCGTGTCTGCGATTGGTTCTCGGGTAAATGGACCCATCAGGTGGCTATGGGTGCACGGCATTATAGACTTTTTGGCCGTAGAGCCAGGCGAACTGCCCCGTATTGGGTTCATCTGCGAAGTGGCAGGCATACTCCTTGATGAGAGAGACGGGAGGACATACTAATTGCATCATGGTTGCCAATCACGAAGCATGAGCCGAGTCAGGGCTAATGTATCTGCACCGGATCCTTAATCGCCCCACGGTCAAAGAGATGATCGTCGTACCCCTCGTCCAGCCCTTCCGGGGTGGTCGTCTTCTCGATCTTGACCGCCGAGTTCTTGTAATCCGGGATCTTGGCCTGCGGGTCAATGCGGTCGAGCGTCAGCGTGTTGGCCGCGGCCTCGGCGAAGTGGAACGGGACGAAGACCGTGCCCCGCGGCGAGCGGCCGGTGACAAGCGCCCGCAGCGTGATCGCTCCGCGCCGGCTGCTGACCTTGATCCAGTCGCCGGTGATGAGGCCGAGCGCGGACGCGTCGTCGGGGTGCACCTCGCACACCGCTTCAGGGTAGACGTCTTCCAGGCGCGAGCGGCCGGTCATAGTGCTGCCGCTCCAGTGATAGAGCACGCGGCCGGTGGACAGGTTGAACGGGTATTCGGCGTCGGGCAGCTCGGAGTTCGTGCCGTATTGCACCTGCCAGAACTTGCCCTTGCCGCGCGGGAACTCGTCGGCGAAGAGGAAGGGCGTGCCGGGGTGATCGAAGTCGGGGCACGGCCAATGGACGCCGCCCTCGCGCTCTAGACGGGCGTAGTCGATGCCCCAGAAGTCGGGCGTCACGCGGCGCATTTCCTCCCAGCTCTCTTCGGGGTGGCTGTAATTAAATCCAGCCGAGAGGCTGAGGCCCAGCCGCGCCTGGATGCGGCGGCCGAGATCGCTGAGGATGTCCCAGTCGGGTCGCGAGTTGCCCACCGGCGGCACGGCCGCGCGGCAGCGCTGGACGCGCCGGTCAGTGTTGGTGAAGGTGCCGTCCTTCTCGGCGAAGCTGGTGGCGGGCAAAATGACGTCGGCCATTTCGCCGGTCTCATTGATGAAGATGTCCTGGCAAACGAGAAACTCCAACTGCTCCAGCGAGTGGCGGGCGTGGTTCAGGTTCGGCTCGCTCATCATCGGGTTTTCGCCCAGGACAAACATGCCGCGCACCGCGCCGCTGAGTGACGCGTCGATGCACTCGGTCGCTGTCAGGCCGGGTGTTGGACTGAGTCGCGTGCCCCAGACCTGCTCGAAGCGCTCGCGGATGGCCGGGTCGTCCACGCGCTGGTAGGCCGTGTAGACGTTGGGCAGCCCGCCGCTGTCGGAGCAGCCCTGGACGTTATTTTGGCCGCGCAGGGGGTTGAGACCCGTGCCCGACTTGCCGACGTGGCCGCACATGAGCGCCAGGTTGACCAGCGACAGGGTGTTA
>JAACJX010000105.1 GCA_014237545.1 Ardenticatenia bacterium
TCGACGTGGCGGTGTCGGCCATCATCGCCGTGGGATTGGTCGTTTACCTCGTGTGGTATCAGCGCCGGCTCAATATGACCTCCGCCGAGCGCGTCTTCTCCATGTTGCTGGCCGTTCCGGCTATCGCCGGCATTACCGCCGGCATGATTAACGGTGAGGCGGTCTATGCCATCACCGGCGTCAGCGGCAGCCTGCTGCTTTTGGCCATCCAGCGCGCGCTGTCGGTGCCGTTTTCCTACCGTATGGCGCGGCGCAGTTTCAGCCGCGGCAACTCGGAGCTGGCGCTCGACCTGGTAGACAAGGCAATTTACGCCCGCCCGACGTTCTGGGAGTCTTACCAGTTGCGCTCGCTGATCTACCTGTCGGCCATGCAATTCGGCCAGGCGGAGCGCGACGCCCTCAAGGCGCTGGAACTGCGGCCCGACGCGCATCCGGTCCACAACACGTTGGGCCAGCTCTATCTGGCCGGCAGCCAGTACGAGCGCGCGGCCGAGGCTTATAGCAAGGCGATCGACCTGTCGCCCAAGCACGCGCTGTATCACTTTCACCAGGGATTGGCCCTCTACCGGCTGGGCGAGGCGCGGGAGGCGGCCGAGGCGCTGGCCGCGGCGACGCGGTTAGGCCTGCCCGACGTGACCTACGAGTTGCAGGCCTATTACTATCTCGCCCGGGCGCTGGAGCAGAACGGCGAGATAGAGAAGGCGGAAGAGGTTTACGCCGACATGGTGAAGTTCAAGGATGGCCTGGGGATCATCAAGGCCGACCTGAAGCAGCAGCCTGACTTCCCCGAACTGGCTGCCCTGCGGGCCGACCTGCGCGACATGGAGAAGCGCTTGGCCTCGGCCGTGCCCCAAAAGTAGAAAGAAAATTAATGGGCCACGGATTTTCACGGATTAAACGGATTTTTTGTTTTTANTCCGTCTGTCCGTTCGTATCCGTGGCCATTCTCTTCATTCCTACGGCGTAACGCGTTCCTGGGCGGGGATGTCGACCAGCAGCCTAGGCCACGACATCATCCGCCCTTCTTCCTGCCGGCTCATCTGCCCCGGCAGATAGACCCGCGACGAGATCCCTTCCAGCCAAACGGCATCGACGAAGAAGTCCTTGGGGCTCATGTAGATGCTCTTGAAACGCAGCAGNATGCCCACCTCGGTTTCGGCCGGCAGGCTGAACTCGATCACGTGGTAGTACCAGCGCCGGTCGCCCATGTCGCGCGCGGTGGCCCAACCGCCGGCCTGGGTCGTGCCGGTGAGCACCCACGCGCCGGACTCGGCGGTGAAGGTGTCCCAGGACGGATCGTTGGGATCCAGCGGCTCTTGCCAGTGGAGTTGCACCGGCACGGTCAGCCGCCACGCGCCGGCCGGCAGGGTGACTTCCTGGTAGAGTTGGCTGCCGAATGCTCCCGCGCGATGGAAGATTTTGTAAACCGTCCCACCTTCGAGGATCAAAGCATTTGGGCCGCCCGGCTGTTCGTTTGGCGGCAGCTGGTTCTTCANCTTGTGGAGCATCTCGGCGATGCCGGTGACCACGCCGACGTTCGGGTTGCCGGGTTGGGTCGTGCGGAGATCCCAGACCGTCTCGCCCTTCTTCAGCCAGGTCAATTTCCACTCTTTGGGCTGCTGGTTAATCAGATAGCCGTCCACCGGGGGCATATCTGTCCAGCCGCCTTCGAAGCTGCCGTTGCGCAGGAAGTTGGGCCCAAAGCCAGGCGTGGGCGTTGGGTTAGGGATGAGGGTGGAGTAGGGCGTGGGCTGGACGCAGACCACGCCGCACCCGCCGGGACAATCGCCGCTGGGGCAGACCAGGACCCCGCCGGGGCCGCACGCGGGCGGGGTNCACATGATNATCGGCGTGGGCGAGATGGTCGGCGTNGGNGTGATGGTCGGCGTCGGCGTGTTTTCCGGCTTCATGACCACGGGCAGGTTAGCATCGTTGGCCGCCTCGCCGGCGGCCGCCGGGCNGCCANAGAGCACGGCCAGGGACAGGGCCACTGTCGCCACGAGACAGGCGGCCATAACAAACCAGAACTTGCGCATAGTTCCACCTCCTTGCATGGATGGGACGGATGGCGACGCGCGGGCCGTCGCCTGCTGGCATTATAACCCAAGTTGGGCCTTCNGCCGCTACGTAGGATCGATTGCGCCGGGGAGACCGCAAAAAAGGGTAGGCGGAGGAATGAAACGCGGATGCCACGGATTTTACTGATTATTGCCGATAAAAAATTATGCTTGCCACTGGCCGAGCGAACCTTTAAACGGAAAGGAATCAGACCAACCGCACCCAAAACGGCTCTTATATCCGTGTTCTATTATTCTGCATGCGATTGCCCTGCTCGTCGCGCCTCGAAATCCGGCCTCAAGTGAGGTATAATTCTATGTTGAGCCAAGTAAAATTCGCGCGATGCTGACCCCCTGGGTCGTATAGGNGTCGCGCTTGCCCTCTTTGTTAACGGAGTGCCCCATGGCGATCCCTGGAGGGTATGTCTTTCGCCCCTCCCGTTATGACCCCCCCATCGGCCACGCCGGGCTGGATATTGAGCTGGTCGAACCGCGCCTGCCGGTTGCCGGCTGCATTCGCTGCGCCACCTTCCTGGTGGCCGCCAACCGGCCGGNGGAGCACAGCTTCCACGACATTCATCAAGAGGAGNGCGANGGCGAATCCCACGCTGTCTGCGCCGGAAATTTTCGGCTGCGGGCCGGCAACGGCGATATCATCTACGGCTACTCTTTCGGCGGCCGCATCGACGTGCATGCCGAAGGGGATCACACCTGCTGCGAGCTGGCNTCGTCCGCGCCCATCTTTGACCTNGCCTTNGGNCTGTCGTCGACGCGGGTATTTCTCTATTCNGAGGTGATGGCGGCGCTGGCCCGGCGGCGGGCGACTTACCGCGATGACCAGGCTTTCTGTCGCCGGCTGATGACCGCCGAGCCGTTCGACCTGTTCGTGGCTGTGATGTCGGCGCTGGAGGAGTATTTATCGCGCTTCAACCATTCGATGGTGCTGGATGAATACCGCAAAGGGGCGCGAGCAGTCCGCCGGTCCATCGCCACGTTGCAAGCGGCCGGCGATTGGCCGCTGCGGCCGCCGCGCCTCGAGGATATTTTATAGGCGTGGTTCGATAGAGCCGCCGGACGCGCCATGCTATACTTTCCGGTAGTGGGATGAGGACATGTAGGAGTTTCAAATGGACCACGCGGAAGGCCTCATTTATTATCCGTCGCGCTATTCGCCGCCGCTCGGCCATGCCGGGTTTGAGTTGCGTCTGACCGACGCACCTGTGGGCCGGTTTTTCGACGCGCGTCGGGCGCTGTTCCCGGTGGAGCAGTCGGGGGCGATGCGCTTGCTGCCGGTGGAACACCCCTACCGATTGGTCAGCGAGTTTCGCTTCACCTCCGGCCGCATTCGCCTGGAGGCCCACGACGGCGACCACGAGGAGGTAGTCACCTTCGGCGGCCAGGCGGCCGTGTCCGTCGCGGGCAACGAGACCATTTGCCGGGTGACTTCGAGCGCGCCCTTCTTGCCCCTCAGTAACGACATCGAGTCGCCGTTTGTGCTGCTGGAGAGCGAGCTGGAGATCGTGCTGGCCCAGAGCCGCGCCGGTTGGGGGCGCGAAGAGGCCCGCCATCTGGATCGGATGGGCGAGCTGGAGCCGATGACGCTGTTTGTTGCCTCCATAAGAACGCTNGAGGCGCGGCTNCAGCGCCTATCAAAAGCCGAGGGCGACCCCAACACGCGCCAAACGCTGCGGCTGGCGCGGGATATTCGCTACCTGTTGGAGCGCTCCGGCGAGTGGCCGGCGACGGCCGCCGACCTGGTGGAGCTGCTGTAGAAACGGCGGCGCGCCTGGCCGGTTCCCCGCCGTCGCTCGATGCGCCATGTAAAAAAGTCGCCGCGGGTGGGGATGACCCGGTCGCCCCATTGCTAACCCATTCGGAGTGTTGTATTATGTTGACTTAGGGCTGCCTCGTGGCGGTTCTCGTCCGTGCCCCATCGCGGGCGTCTCTGTAGTGAAGTCTGTCCATCGTAGAGAAAAGAGGGAGTAAGAAATATGAAACGTCTTGTCTTGATTCTGGGCCTCGTGTTGCTGCTCGCCCTGGCGGCTTGCGACACCATGGGGCCGACCACGCAAGAGGTGTTGCCGACCGATAGTTATCCAGCGCCGGCCGAGGAATCGCCGGCCGATGTGGCGACGACCGACGGTTCGTCAACCGGCGAGCAGCCCGAAGGAGAAACCGGCACGGCCGGGGCCGACCTACAGGGGGTGACCTGGGAATGGGTATCGCTGCTCGATCCGATGGGGCAAACGACGGCCGCCGATCCCACCCGGTATACCATCACTTTCAACGCCGACGGCTCGGCCAATGTAGTGGCCGATTGNAACAACGTCGTGAGCGGCTANNTGACGGACGGCGTGAACCTGGAGATTCTGCCCGGCGCGTCGACCCTGGCGGCCTGCCCCGAAGGCTCGCAGGACCAGTTATTTATCAACAGTCTGCTCGCCGCCGAGAGTTATGTGGTTCAGGACGGTGAATTGTTCATCACGCTAAGCGGCGGCACGGGCACGATCATCTTCCGGCCGGCCCCGCTGGCCGAGGGCAGCGCCGAGCAGCCTGCCGCGCCGTCCCTGACCGGTGCTACCTGGGAGTGGGTCTCGATGACGACGCCCACCGAGACGATCACGGTCGCCGACCCGACACGCTACACCGTCCAGTTCAACGAGGACGGCACGGCGGCGGTGGGGGCTGACTGCAATAGTGTCGGGGCCACCTACACGGCGGGCGATGACGGCACCATTGCCATCACCCTCGGCGCGTCGACGATGATGGCCTGTCCCGAAGATTCACAGGCCGACGTGTTCACCGCCGGGTTGAGTAATGCGGCGATCTATTCGTTTGTCGACGGCGATTTGTTGCTGGATATGCCGGCCAGCGCCGGCACCCTGCGCTTCCGCGCCGCGGGCACGGCCGAAGGGCCGGTCTCGGTTGATCCGGAATTGACCGGCATCTTCTGGGANTGGGTATCCACNACCACNCCNGCNGAGGAGATTGCNGCCGCCGATCCGGCGCGCTACCGGATTGCCTTCTTCCCCGACGGCACNGCCGGCATCACGGCCGACTGTAACGTGGGCAACGCCACGTACACTGCCGGTGAAGACGGCTCCATGAGCATCACGCTCGGCGTGTCGACGCTGGCGTTCTGCGAGAACTCGCAAGACACCATCTTCCGCGATGGCCTGGCCGCGGCGGTGATCTACTACGTGGACGAGGGCGAACTGTTCATCGACCTGGTTGACGACACCGGCACGATGCGCTTCCGCAATGGCGGCCCGGCCGAGGAACCGGCCCCGCCGCCGGCGACGGCCGACACCCTGACCGGCGTCACCTGGGAGTGGGTGAAGACTGCTACCCCCGTTGAGGAAGTCGTCGCTGTTGACCAGACTCGCTACAACATCGTCTTCAATGAAGACGGCACGGCCAACATCAAGGCCGATTGCAACACAGGGATCGCCACCTATACCACCGGCGAGGGCGGGTCCATCACCATCACCCCCGGCGCGACGACGCTGGCCATGTGCCCGGAGGACTCGCAGGCGACACGCTACATGGCCGATCTCAGCGCCGCGGCCATCTACTTCTTCCAGGACGGCAACCTGTTCATCGACCTGTTCGCCAGCAGCGGCACGATGCAGTTCGCGCCGGCGGCGAGCGGCGAGACCGAGGGCGGCGAGCCGGCTAAGGGCGAAGGGGAAGGGGTTGTGGCCGCGCCGGGCGAGCTGGTCGGCACGACCTGGCGGATGGACATGATCACCCGCCCGGCCGGCGACATTACCGCCAATGGCCCGGCGCTCTATACCGTCACCTTCAACGCCGATGGAACGCTCAACTTCCAGGCCGATTGCAACGTTGGCGGGGGGACGTACACCACTGGGGAGGGTGGCGCGCTCACTGTCTCACTGGGGCCGACAACTCTGGCCTATTGCGGCCCCCAGTCGTTGGACCAGATATTNNTCGGCGGNCTNACCAATGCCATGAGCTACCGCCTGGAGAACGGCGGCTTGCAGATCGATATGCTCTATGAGAGCGGCACCATGATGTTCTCGCCGGCCTCATAAGGCCCGGCGGTGTCTCCCGGNTTTGCGTGGCGTGGCCGGCAGGNCGCGCCGCGCAAATCCTTTGATTTGTATCGCTTCAGGAGGAAGCGCTGTATGGGTAAAAAGAAAAAAGAGAAGAAGGACAAGAAGAAAACCCAGCCGGAGCAGGTGGTGGCCCCGCCGGCGGCCAAGGCCGCCGTATCGGTGCGCGACCTGTTGCGCGTGGGGCCGGGTTTTGATCTGAGCCGGATAGATCCGCGCCGCATCGTGGCCGGGCCGGAAGACAAGGAATTGGCCCGCGCCGAGGTGGCCGCCCTAGAGCCGGAAGTCACCGCGCTGCAAGAGCGTCTCTATGCCGAATCGAAGGGCGGCGGCAAGCGGCGGCTGCTGGTCGTTCTCCAGGGCATGGATACGTCGGGCAAAGGCGGCGCGGCCAAGGCCATCGATCGTGTCAGCGAGCCGATCGGCCTGCGCATGGCCAATTTCGGCTCGCCGACTAAAGAGGAGTTGCGCCATCATTACCTGTGGCGGATCGAGAAGGCGCTGCCGCCCGTCGGCTCCATCGGCATCTTCGACCGCTCCCACTACGAGGACGTGCTCATCGTCCGCGTCCGTAACCTGGTGCCCGAAGACGTCTGGAGTGGCCGCTACGACGAGATCAACGCCTGGGAGAAGAAGCTGGCCGATGGCGGGCTGGTGTTCCTCAAGTGCATGCTCCACATCTCCAAGGCCGAGCAGCAGGAGCGTTTGCTGGCGCGGCTCGTGGAGCCGGACAAGAACTGGAAGTACAACCCTGGCGACGTGGACGAGCGGATGTTGTGGGACCAGTATCAGGAAGCCTACCAGGTAGCCCTGACCCAATGCTCGACCTACTATGCGCCGTGGTACGTCATCCCGGCCGACCGCAAGTGGCATCGCGACTGGCTGCTGACCCACCTCGTGGCCGAGACGCTGCGGGAAATGAACCCGCAGTATCCGGCCATCGATTACGACGTCGAGACCGAGATCGGCCGCGTGAAGGCCAGCTGATAAACGGTAACAGGAGGTTGCTATGTGTTGTGTACTGTCGCTGCTCGTCTTCATCGGCCCCCGTATCGCCGCTATTGCCTGGTACCTTACCGATACCGCCCGCTGGAATGCCGCCTTCAGTAATATTTTGTGGCCGATCGCCGGCGTCCTCTTCGTTCCGTGGATGACGNTGGCTTGGGTATGGATGTCGCCTGGCGGCGTGTCCGGCCTGGAATGGATCGTCGTTGGTCTGGGCTTGCTGCTCGACATCGGCGCGTTCGGCGGCGGGGGCTACAGCCGCCGCAATCGCGGCTAGCGGAAAGCTGATTTTGACACATAGAAAGGAAGCCCGGCGCGGGCTGTCCATGCCGCGCGTCTTGCTCCATCTGGAGGGCGCGGTCGTTTTCATCGGCGCCACGCTCGTCTATTTCCTGCTGGGCCTGTCCTGGTGGGTCTACTTGCTCTTTCTGCTGGCGCCGGACTTATCGGCCGTCGGCTATGTGTTCGGCACGCGGGCGGGGAGCATCGTCTATAACCTGGCCCATACGCTGATCTGGCCCCTGGCCATCGGNCTGGCCGGGTGGTGGCTAGGGTGGTCGTGGGCCGCCCCGGTGTCCCTCATCTGGTTGGGCCACATTGGCATGGATCGGATGGTCGGCTACGGGCTGAAATATCCAGACGCATTTAAACATAACCACCTGAACCAGGTTTAACTCGCTATGCATATCCTAGTAACGAATGATGACGGCGTTCACGCGCCGGGTTTGCTGGCCCTGGCCGAGGCCATGAGGCCCCTTGGCCAGGTCACGATTCTGGCCCCCGACCGCAACTGGTCGGGCAGCGGCCACGTCAAGACGCTCCACCGGCCGCTGCGGGTGCGCGAGACGACGCTGGCCGACGGCACGCCGGCGCTGATGAGCGATGGCGCGCCGTCCGATTGCGTCGCGCTGGCCATGCTGGGCCGCGTGCCNAAGGTCGATCTGGTCGTGTCGGGCATCAATTCCTACGGCAACCTGGGGCACGACGTGACCTACAGCGGTACCGTGACAGCGGCGATGGAAGCGGTGATCGCCGGCGTGCCGGGTTTTGCCTTCTCCCTGGCGGCCGACGACACGGTCACCGAGCGCGACTACGGTCCCGCGGCCGCCTATGCCCAGCGCATCGTACGGCTGGCCATCGAGCGTGGGCTGCGGCCCGATCTGCTGCTCAACGTCAACGTGCCTTGCATCAAGGCCGACCAGATTCGGGGCATGCGCGTCACGCGGCAGGGGTTGCGCGTCTACCGCGACCGGCTGGACGAGCGCATGGACCCCCGCGGCGCGCCCTACTACTGGATCGGCGGCGACTACCCCACCGGCGTGCCCGACGAGGGTACCGACTTCGGGGCGCTGAACGACAACTACGTGTCGATTTTGCCGCTGCAACTGGATCTGACTAACTACCGGCTGGCGCAGGAGTTGGCCTTGTGGG
>JAACJX010000404.1 GCA_014237545.1 Ardenticatenia bacterium
ACACCTTTTCAGCGTTCCTGCCCCCCCCCCGGCGCGTCGCCTTCGGCTACGGCCGGCCCCTGCCCGATCGCGCCACGGGCGCCGCCCTCTTCGCCGACATCTCTGGCTTCACCCCACTGACCGCCACCCTCCGCCACGAACTGGGCGCGCGACGCGGCGCGGAAGAGGTTATCCGCCACATCGACGCCGTCATCGCCGAACTCATCGACCGCATCCACCGCTACCGCGGCAACGTCATCGGCTTCAGCGGCGACGCTATCACCTGCTGGTTCGACGACGCGCCGGAGGGGGATGCCGCNGGCCGCGCCGTGGCCGCCGCCTTCGAGTTGCAAGCCGTCATGTCCCGCGTCGAGGCCATCACTACCCCNGCCGGCGCGGCCATCCCCCTGGCGGTCAAGGTCGCCGTAGCCACGGGCCCAGCCCGCCGCTTCCTCGTCGGCGACCCGCAGACCTACGTCATCGAGGTCATCGCCGGGGCCACGGTCGACCGCACTGCCGCGGCCGAGAAACTGGCCGCCCGCGGCGAGGTGATCGTCGACGAGGCCACCGCCACTCGCCTGCCGGGCCGGGCAAGCGTCACTGAATGGCGGCCGAACGACGGCCAGCGTTACGCCGTCCTCGCCGCGCCCGGCGACCTGCCGCCGCCGCCCGACCCACCTGCGCCGCCGGTCATCGACGGCGAGACGGCCCGCCCGTGGCTGCTGCCGCCTGTCTACCGCCACTTGCGGCAGGGCGGCGAGGCGTTTCTGGCCGAACTGCGCCCGGCCGTGCCCGTCTTCGTCCGCTTCAGCGGCATCGACTACGACGGCGACGACGCGGCCGGCGCGAAGCTCGACGAATTTGTGCGACGTGTCCAGGCCATCCTCGACCGGTATGAGGGCTTCCTGGTGCAGATCACCATGGGCGACAAGGGCAGCTACCTCTACATCTGCTTCGGCGCGCCCGTGGCCCACGAGAACGACCCGGCCCGCGCCGCCGCCGCCGCGCTGGGCATGCGCGAGGTCGCAGCCGGCCTNCCNTACGTCGACCCGCTGCAAATCGGCATCAGCCGCGGCCTCGTGCACAGCGGGGCCTATGGCGGCCCGCTGCGGCGCACCTTCGCCGTCATGGGCAACGAGGTCAACATCGCCGCCCGGCTGATGACCCACGCCCGCCCGGGGCAAATCCTCGTCTCCGCCCGCGTGGCCGAGGCCGCCGGCGACGACCTGGCCATCCACCCCCTGGCCCCCATCCGCCTCAAGGGCATCGACGAGCCGTTCGCCGTCTCCGAATTGGTGGAGCGCGTGACCGCGCCGCGAGTGGTCGGCCCAGCCCAGGGGCCGGAGATGATCGCCCGCGAGGCCGAACGGGTCTTGCTCGACGAGGCGCTGGCCGATCTGGCCGCCGGGAACGCGCCGCCGCTGCTCATCGAGGGCGCGGCCGGCATCGGCAAATCGCTGCTGCTGGCCGAGCTGGCGCGCAAGGCGGCCGCCCTGCCCGGCGCGCTCATCCTCTCCGGCGGCGGCGACGCCATCGAGCAGTCGACGCCCTACTACGGCTGGCGNCCGGTATTCGAGNCGCTGCTTGACGTCGCGAACGATCCCGATTGGCGTGCCGCGCTGGCCGGCCGGCTCGATCCGGCGGCGCGGCCGCTGCTGCCGCTGCTCAACGTCGTGCTCCCGCTCGACCTGCCGGACAACGAATTGACCGCGCAACTGGCCGGCGAGGCCCGCCAGGACAACACCCAGGAGCTGCTCGTCGGGCTGCTGCGGTCAGCCGGCGACGGGCGGCCGCTGGCCCTGCTGCTCGACGACGCCCACTGGCTCGACTCGTCGTCGTGGGCATTGGCCGAGCGCGTCCGGCGCGAGGTCGCCCCGCTGCTGCTGGTGCTGGTCGCCCGGCCNTTCGGCGGCGACGCGCTAATCGCCGACGCCCCGGCCGCCTATTCGGAGATCGCCGCCGTCCCCGGCGCGCGGCGCATCACGCTCGACACGCTCTCCNCGGCCGACATCGAGGCGCTGGTGGCGCGGCGGTTGGGCGTCGACCGCCTGCCGCCGGAGATCGCCCGTCTCATCCACGACAAGGCTGAGGGCCACCCGTTTTTCAGCGAGGAGCTGGCCTACGCCCTGCGCGACGCCGGGCTGCTGCGCGTGTCCGGCGGGCAGGCTCGCGTCTCGCCCGGGGCCGATCTGGAAGCGCTCGACTTCCCCACGACCATCCAGGGCGTCATCACCAGCCGCGTCGACCGGCTGTCGGCCTCGCAGCAGCTCACGGTCAAGGTCGCCAGCGTCATCGGCCGCATCTTTGCCCTGCGCGTGCTCACCGGCGTCTATCCCGTGGTAGAGGCCGAGAACCAGTTGCGGGCCGACCTGGTCCGGCTGGAGCGGCTCGACATCACGCCGCAGGAAGCGCCGGAGCCGAACCTGGCCTACATCTTCAAGCACATCGTCACGCAGGAGGTCGTCTACAGCCTGATGACCACCGCCCAGCGGCGCGAGTTGCACCGCAAAACGGCCGTGTGGTATGAGGATGCGGCCGAGGGGGAGCAGTCCCGCAACTTCGCGCTGTTGGCCCACCACTGGCGACTGGCCGGCGAGGCGGCCAAGGCCATCGACTACTTCGAAAAGGCCGGGGAAAACGCCTTCCGCGACTTCGCCAATCGCGAGGCGATCCGCTTCTTCGAGCAGGCGCTGGAGCTGAGCGGGGCGAGCGTCGCCCCGGTGCGCCGCGCGCGCTGGCTGCGCCTGATGGGCGAGGCCCGCTACCGGCTGACGCTGGTTGAAGTCAGCATTGACGATTACCGCAACGGGCTGGCGCTGCTGGGCCAGCAAATCCCCGCGTCAACCGCTCGCCGTGGCGCGCGCCTGGGCGTCGAATTTGCGCGACAGGTGGGCCACCGGCTGCTGCCCGGGAAACTGGTGGGCCGGGCGCGCGAGGACGAGCGCGAGGTGTTGCTGGAGGCGTCGCGCGGCATGGAAGGGCTGGCGGAGATCTACTACAACCTGGGCGATTTCCTCACCTCGTTCCAATGCACGATGCGGGCCTTTAACCTGGCCGAGAAGGCCGGCCCGTCGCCAGAGCTGATGCGCGGTTACGCCAACATGTGCGCCACGCTGGGCACGGTGTCGCTCAACGGCGCGGCCGACGGCTACCGCGCCCGCGCCCTCGACCTGGAACCAAAGATCGACGACCTGCCGGCGCGAGCCTGGAGTCGTATCTCGCTCTCATCCCACAGCGTCTGGGTAGGCAACTGGGATCGGGCCGAGAAGGAGATCACCGAGGCGCTGGACATCTACTCCCAACTGGGCGATTGGCGGCGCTGGGGCGTGGCGGCGTGGCTATGGCCGCAAGTGGCCCAGAGCCGCGGCCAGTTGCGCCGCGCCCGAGATCGGTGGGCCGAGCTGTACGAAGTGGCCGCCCGCAGCCGCGACACACGCCACCAGGTGCGCGGCCGCGGTGGTCAGGTGTTCAACTTCCTGTCCCTCGACGATCTGACGGCGGCGCGCAACTGCCTGACCACCATCGAGGAGCTGGTCGCCGCCAACCCGGAGATGGTGCCGATGGAGGAGCGACTGTGGCACGCTGCCGGGGCGGCCTTGGCGCTACGCGAGGGGGACACGGCGCGGGCCGCGGCCGAGGCTCGCGAGACCCTGGCGGCCATCGGTCGGGCGCGGTTCAAGTTCGACCTGCTGGACATCTTCGCCACGCCGGCCGAGGTCTGCCTGGCCCTGTGGGAGCGGGGCGAGGCGACGGAGGATGAGACCCGCGCGGCGCTGAAGGCGCTGGCCGGGTTCGCCCGCACTTATGCCTTCGGGCGGCCGCGGGCGGCGCGGGCCGCCGGGCGGGCGGCGGCGCTGGCCGGCGACCACAAGAAGGCCGAGCAGCTGTATAAAAAGAGTCTGGCCCAGGCCGACGCGCTGGCTATGCCCCACGAGCGGGAGCAGACGCTGGCAGCGTTACAGAGTTGAAAAAGAAGAATCCACAGATTTCACAGATTTCACAGATGAAGAGGAATAATCTGTGTCATCGGTGTAATCTGTGGATTTTTTTGCCTAAAAAAGTCGAGTTTCGCTTATGGCGCAGATCGAGTAAAATGTCAGTTGCTTGCCGGCTGCGGGTGCGGCGCGCGGGCAAGCAGCACTTCGATAACTGAATACAAAGTCGACGGGGAAGCCATTATCGCAGCAGGAGTCGGCGCGTGTCCGAACTGAGCCAGCTTCGCCAATTGCTCAGCGCCTATTTCAACGAAAGCGAGCTCAAGACGCTGGCTTTTGACCTCGGCCTGGATTACGAGATGCTGCCCGGCCCGACCAAAGGCGACAAGGCCCGCGAGCTGGTCGCCGCAATGTGGCGCGAAGGGCGCCTGGCGGAGCTCGTTGGCGCGGGCCGGCAGACGCGGCCGAACGCCAACTGGCCGGACGTGGCCGGCGCGCCGGTGGCCCCGCCCGCCCCCCTGCCCGCGGCCGCGCCCGTCACGCCATCCCTGCGCCCGGCCCCGACCGCCATTCCCCCGCCGGGGGCCAACCCGTTCACCTACGGCAACCCCATCTCCGACCCCGATCGATTTTTCGGCCGCGGCCGCGAGGTGGAGCAGGTCTTCAACCGGTTGCGCAACGCCGAGGGCGAGTCGAGTTCCATCGTCGGCGGCCGCCGCATCGGCAAGTCCTCGCTTCTGAATTACCTGGCCCACCCCGACGTCCGCCGCCGCTTTGGCATGGATCCCCAGCAGTCGATCTTCGTCTACGTTGACCTGCAAATGGTGGACGAGCAAACGACGCCGGCGCGGCTGTGGCAGCGATTGTTGTCGCAAATGGCCCGCCAGTGCGGCGAAGGCGAGCTGGCCCGGCTGAGCCGGACGATACTCGACGCCGGGTCATTCGACAACTTCAGCCTGGCCGACCTGTTCGACGCCGTTGACCGGCTTGGCAACCACGTCGTCTTCTTGCTCGATGAATTCGAGAACGTCACCGGCAACCCGAATTTCGACCCCGGCTTCTTCTACGGCCTGCGCAGCCTGGCCATCCAGCACAGCCTGTCGCTGGTCACGTCCAGCCGGCACGAGCTGATCGAGCTGACCCACTCCCAGGCCGTCCGCTCGTCGCCGTTCTTCAATATATTTGCCAACATCAACGTGCGGCTGTTCAGCGAGGCCGAGGCCGGGCGCATGATCGCCGGGCTGCTGGCCGGGACCGGCGTCCAGTTCACCGACGAAGAGATGGCCACACTGAGCGAGGTCGCCGACGGCCACCCGTTCTTCCTGCAGGCGGCCGGCCATTTCCTGTTCGACGCCCACGCCGATTACGCTGACGCCGGGCGACGGCGGGCCGCCTGGCTCAACGCGTTCAGCGCCGAGGTGGCGCCCCACCTGGCCCACTTCTGGCGCACGACCGACCGCCACGGGCAAATCACGCTGCTGCTGCTGGCCCTTCTCTCGCGGCCAACGGGCGGCCGGCCCTTTTTCGAGGCGGCCGCGCTGGAGAAGCACTACCCCCGCGCCGGGCAAAATCTGGCCAGGCTCGTCCGGCTGGGCTACGTGGCCGAGAGCGGCGGTCGCTACGCCCTTTTCAGCCGCGCCTTCGCCGACTGGATCGCAGCCGAGATGGCGACCGGCAGCCCGTCGCCGGCCGGGGAGGCGGCCCGCGAACCCGCGCCGGCCGACCTTTCGCGACTGCCGGCCGACCGGCGCAAGGCGCTGGCCGCGGCGCTCGACAGCGTCGCCCCGGGCTACCGGTCGATGCTATTCGACTTGTTTGAACAAACCGGCGACCCGTCGCAGACGCTCAAATTGCTCCGCCAGACGCAGGACTGACGAGGAGACGATGAACGATATTATAAACCCCTATATCGCCGGCAATCCCGTCACGGGCGAAGAGATGTTTTTCGGGCGGGAAGACATCTTCAATTTCATCCGCCAGACCCTGACGGGATTGCACCGCGATCAGGTGATCGTCCTCTACGGCCAGCGGCGAACGGGCAAGACTTCGATCCTCTACCAGATGCACCGCCATCTGGACCCGCGCTACCTGTGCATCTTCATCGATCTGCACGGCCTGTTCATGGAGAACGAGGCGACGTTCCTGTGGGAGCTGGCCAATCAGATTCGTCGCGTGCTGCGGCGCGACCACGCCATCGACATGCCGGCGCTGGACCGGGCCGCGTTCGACGCCGACGCGCGCAGCTACTTCGCCAATGACTTCCTCGACCAGGCCTGGAAGGCGATCGGCGATCGGCACATCCTGCTGATGATCGATGAGGCCGTCCGGCTTCAGGAGCAGGTGACGGCCGGCAAACTGGACAAGAGCATCTTCGAATATCTGCGCCACCTGATGCAGCACTACGACCGGTTGAATTTCCTCTTTTCCATCGGCAGCGGACTGGAGCAAATGGAAAAGGAGTACGCCTTCCTGTTCAACGTGGCCCTCTACAAAAAGATCTCCTTCCTCGACCGCGAATCGGCCGCCGGGCTGGTTATCGAGCCGGTCCAACCCTACTACCGGGTGGAGCCGGCGGCGCTGGAGCGCATCCTGGAGATCTCAGCCTGCCATCCCTACTTCACCCAATTGCTGTGCCACAGCCTCTTTAGCCGCTGGCAGCAAAAGGGCGGCCCAAGCGTCGGGGCTAGTGACGTGGAGGCGGTCATTGACGAGGTTGTCGAGCGCGGGCTGGCGGTGCTGAAACACACCTGGGATCACTTCGAAATTGTCGTCGACGAGATCGTCGAAGGTCTTGGGCTGGTGCGCCTCGTAGCCGCCGATCCCGGCCTCGCCGAGCACCGCCGGCACGAACGCGTCGGGCTCCCCGGCTTCGAGCCCGACGGACTCGACGTAGGCGGCGTTGCCGTGCGCGGCGCGGAACAACGCGGCGGCGAGCGGCGAGCGCACGGCGTTGGCGTTGCAGGCGAACAGGACGGCGGACGGCAGGCGGGTCATGGCTCGGATGCTCAGGTCTTC
>JAACJX010000598.1 GCA_014237545.1 Ardenticatenia bacterium
GGCAAATGGGGGGGGCAAGAGGCTGGCGCCCCACGCTATCGTGGGGCCGACGGTCCCTATAAGGGCATCATAGATCGACCCGGCCGCAACGTCAATGAGTAATTCATACTTTCGCCGGGGCCACACAAAGCCGCCTCCGGCCGCCGTGCAGCCGGCGCCCCACCTCTGAAAAATAAACCTCGGCCGCGACTTAATTATGCCCAGCTCATAATTAATTCTTTCAACCTTAAAGAAAACTCTGTCCGTTGCGCGATTTGTTAAATCGCAGCCGATCTGGTAAATCGCAGCCGATTAGACGAATCGGCCTACAGGCCCACCACGGACGTGATATACTCTTCTCATGAAGATCGCCATCGGATCCGACGAACGAACCCACGTGACCGACGTCGTCATGGACGAACTGCGCCGGCGGGGGCACGAACTGCTCCCGGCCGGGCCGCTGATCGATGCGGTCTCAGACAACTACTGGCCGGCGGTCGCTCGCGCCGTGGCCGAGGCGGTGGCATCGGGCGCGGCCGACGAGGGCATCCTCTTCTGCTGGACCGGCACCGGCGTCAGCATCGCCGCCAACAAGGTCCCCGGCATCCGCGCCGCCCTATGCGACGACGCCGAGACCGCCCGCGGCGCCCGCCTGTGGAACGACGCGAACGTCCTCTGCCTCTCCCTGCGCCGCACCGGCGAGGTCATGGCCAAGGAAATACTGGACAAGTGGTTCGACACTTCGTTCATCCCTAACGACACCGACAACGCCTGTCTGGCACAGCTTAATGAACTGGAAATAGATCATCTGAAGTAGATACGAGATACGAAGGGGCGCTCCTGATTCGTAATTCGTAATTCGTAATTCGTCACTCCCATGGAACCACCCGCCCAATTCACCGTCCCCACTTCCTTTGAGTACGTCGCCATCCTCCTGTGGTCCATCTCCGGGGCCATCGTCGGCTGGCGCAAGGGGTACGACATCGTCGGCGTGTTCGTCATCGCCTTCGTGTCCTCCTTCGGCGGCGGTTTGCTGCGCGACGGCCTGTTCCTGCAACGCCTGCCGGCCGTGCTGACCGACTCCAACTACTTCATCATCCTGCTGCTGGCCGTGGCCGGCGTGATGGCTGTCGGCCGCCGCATGCAGCGCGACCGCCGGCTGCCGAAAGCCGTCTCGGTCATCGACGCGCTGGGCGTGCCGATGTACGTCATCCTCGGCGTCGAGCTGGCCCGCGCCCGGGGGCTGGAGCTGCCGGCCATCGTCCTCATCGGCACGATCTCCGGCGTCGGCGGCGGTTTGCTGCGCGACCTGATCGTCGGGGACACGCCGGAGCTGCTGCGGCCGGGCCAATACAACACGCTGCTGGCCGTCGTCGCCGCCGCGGCCTATATGATTCTCTCCTACGAAGTCGGCCTCAACCGGTTTTGGACCGCCTGGTTCATCGTCGCCGCCTTCTTCGCCGCCCGGCTCATCACCATCCGCTACAACTGGCGCTCGCGGCCGGTGAACGAATTCGAGATCCGCCACGTCTTCGAGGGCATCACGGATTGGATTCCGGGGTGGAAGAAGGCCGAGCCAAACGGCCGGGGGCAGGGGGAAGAAAAAACCCGCGCCGTCTCGCTGGGAGAAGACGCGGGATCGTCGACCGCCGAAGGGCGCGAAGAGGGCCGCCGTTAGGGCACGTGGTTCATCGGGCGGACGAGGTTACCGGACCCGGACTCCGTCAGGACATGGTATTCCCAAGTGTCCCATAAGGCCCAATCGGGATTACCGGTATAACGCGGGTCCGATTCGTGAACCATCTGGTAGTAAAAGGTGGCTTTGCCGTCGTATCCATAGCAACGGATGTTGTTCTGAATCCACCCGCTATCCTGGAATGGATCGTTTTCAAACGTGCCGCGATAGTTGATGATGTAATCACAGACGCTGAGTGTTGCCTGGTCTAATTCGTCAATTGAGGCGACGGTTCCCTGAACACGGCCGTCGCCTAAATCCCAGTACCATTGATCATTCGCGTCATAAGCGTAGACCGACGTATAGTGACCATTCACCTTGACGCCGGCATCGGGGTAGCCGTTGTTGTCCTGGTCATACCGCCCGGTGTGGCCGGGAACGGTGGTCTGTGCCAAAGCCGAGCCGAAGACGGCCGCGACCAAAAGCAA
>JAACJX010000422.1 GCA_014237545.1 Ardenticatenia bacterium
GACCCGGTGGTCGATTGGCTGCTCGACGCCGCGGCCGGCCCCGAGCCCTTCGATGTGACGCTGCTGCTGGCCGCGGGGCTCCACCGCGAGGTGCTGGCCGGGCAGGCCGGCGATCTGGCCCACTACTTTCCCACGGCCGGGCCATCGCTGGACGGCCGCGACCGGGCGTTCGGCGTCACGCTGCCGCTGGCACTGCGCGAGACGATCCTGAGCCGCGGCGACTCGCTGGCGGAGTTCATCCGCGCCGCCAACGTCCAGACCAATGAGACCGGGCGGGGGCTCGTCTGGCTGCTGCCGGTGGCTTGCCTGGGGTGGGAAGCCGCGCACCTGGTCGAACTGGGGGCCAGCGCGGGGCTNAACCTCGTCGCCGACCGACGGTCGTACCGCATCGCCGACGCGGCCGATCCGTCGCAAACCCTGCTGCAACTGGGCGACTCGCCGCCGCAGTTCAACGTCCTGGCTCGCGGCACCGGANAGATTCCTNCTCTGGCCTGCTGCCCGACNATCCTGTCGCGCACCGGCGGGGACATGATGCCGTTCCACCTTCACTCGGCCGACGACGAGCTTACGCTGGCGTCCTACGTCTGGGGCGACCANGTGGCGCGNATGGCNCGCCTGCGCGAGGGCATCGCCGCTCTGCGCGCGGTCGAGACGTCGCCCGCGCCGGTGCGGCTGGCGCAACTGACTCTGCCGGATGGCTTGCCCGCGTTTCTCAATGAAGACCTGCCCCAGCCCCTTGCCGCGCCGGTGGTCATCTTTAACACGGCTGTGACCTACTACCTGCCGNATCGCGGCGCGNTGCTGCGCCCTGCGCTGGCGGAATGGGCAGAGCGCCAGTCNGNCCCNGTCNTGTGGCTGCAATGGGAGCCGTGGTGGGACGGCCCGCCGCCGCCGGAGAAAGAGTGGCTGGCGTGGACGGCCGAGCTTTGGCCCAACGACGGCCGCGGCGCAAGCCGGCGCTTCCACCTCGCCTGGGTCCATCCCCACGGCGCGGCCTTCGAATGGGCCGAAGATTGGCCGGAATTTCTACGCATAACTATGCAAAGCTAAGTAATTGTGCATTTATTCCCGATATTGCGTACAATCCCATCCACTTTTGCATCACAACGAATCTGGAGCATTTGGCACGCATGCAACGGGAAGAAANGTTCACGATCTGGCGCGGTCTGCGCCTTGGCAGCTTCCACATNGGCTCGGCGATGGGNGATATCCTCGTCACGAGCATCTGGAANCGGATCCTCATCATCAACTTCGGCATCCCGGCCGCGCCGGTGAGCCTNCTCATNGCNCTNCGCTACCTCATTTCGCCGCTCAGCCTGTGGGCGGGGCACCTGACGGANAACAAGCGCATCCTCGGCTTTCGCCGCACGCCCATCATCTGGCTCGGCCGGGCGATGATGGTCGGCTCGTTGCCGTTTCTGGGGCTGAGCGTCGTGCGCCTCGGCGGTGATTCGGGCGACGTGTGGGGCTGGCTTTTCGCGGTCATCTCGGTGATCGCCTACGGCGTCGGCACGCTGATCTCCGGCGGCCCTTTCCTGGCGCTGGTGCGCGAGTCCGCGCCCGAAGAGCGGCAGGGGTCGGCCATCGCTCTGGTGGAGACNGGNCTNATCATCTTCTATGCCATCGCCGGCATCGGCTTCAGCCTGTGGATGCCGGTCTTTGACATGCAGACCTTCTGGCAGATGATCCTCGCCACGATGGTCGTCGGCGGCTTCTTCTGGCTGTTCGCCACGGTGCGCGTCGAGAGGCGCCTGCCGGCCGGGACGGTTGACCCGGTGCAGGGAACGGCCGAGGGGCTGAGCGCCGTCCTGAGCGAGATCTGGAGCGACCAGCGCACGCGCCGCTTCTTCTTCTTCCTGGCCCTGACGATGTTCTCGGCCTGGGCCAAGGACGCCATCCTGGAGCCGTTCGGCGCGGACGTGTTCGGCCTGAGCATGGGCGCCACGACCCGCTTCAACAGCTACTGGCAGGCAGCCACGGTCGTGACGCTGGTCGGCGGCAGCATNATTTGGCGCAAGCGGCGGCCGGAGCTGCAAGGGCGCATCTCGTCCGTGGGTCTGCTGATGATGTCGGCGGGGATGGTTATGCTGGCCGCGGCCGGGTTGGCCGGCATGCGCTACCTCGTCGAGCCGGCCTTGTTCGTCTTCGGCGGCGGCTTCGGCATCTATACCTTTGGCGGCCTGAGCCTGATGGCCGTCATGTCGCCCGACCGCCACGCCGGCGCCTACCTCGGCCTGTGGTCGATCTCGATCCTGGTCTTCAAGGGGCTGGGCACGCTGACCGGCGGGCTACTGCGCGACGTATTCCTGCTGCGGTTGGGCCTGGAGCCGGGTCTGGCCTACGGTATCGTCTTCACGCTGCAAGCCATTGGCCTCGCCGTGGCGGTGCTCATCCTGTCGCGGATCGACATCCTCGGCTTCGCCCGCGACACAGGCCGTCACGTCGACCGGCTGGAAGCTCAAGTGGCTATGGCGGATTGAGCCGGCGACCCCTTTCGCCCGACGATAGACCACGATTCGTCATTCGTCATTTGTAATTCGTAATTTCTTCATGTTTTGGCCGCGCGCCATTCTCCACGTCGACATGGACGCCTTCTACGTCAACGTCCACCTGCTCGACCACCCNGANGACGCCGGCATCCCGCTGGTCGTNGGCGGNCGGCCGGACGAGCGCGGCGTCGTCACNTCGGCCAGCTACGAGGCGCGGCGGCTCGGCGTGCGCNCGGCCATGCCCACCGCACAGGCCGTGCGCCTGGTCCCCGCGCTCAAGGTTGTTCCACCGGACTGGCCGCGCATCCGCGACTGCTCGCGCCGGGTGATGGCGGTGTTGGGGCAATATGGCCCGCTGGAGAAGATGAGTGTCGATGAGGCCTATATCGACGCCACCGGCGCGGCCGACCCGGNGGCGCTGGCGGCCGAGATCCGCGAGCGCGTGCCGGNNGAGACGNNCCTNCCNGCGTCNGTCGGGNTGGCGACNTGCAAGCTGGTGGCCAAGGTCGNNTCNGANTTCAACAAGCCGCGCGGGCTGACCATCGTCCCGCCCGGCGANGAGGCGNGCTTCCTNGCGCCGCAGCCGGTGCGCGCCGTCTGGGGCATCGGCCCCAANACGGCCGAGCGNTTGGCCGGGTTGGGCATNCAAANCTGCGGGCAGCTGGCNGCGGCCGACCNCGANCGCCTGCGAGCCGCGTTNGGCCGCGAGGCGGAGAACCTCATGCGCCGCGCCCGCGGCGAGGACGACCGGCCGGTNGAGCCGGAGCGNGGCCCGGCCAAGAGCATCAGTCAGGANTGGACGTTCAACCGGGACGTGGNCGACGCGGCCGTGNTGGAGGAGCANCTGGTGAAGATGGCGGCCGAGGTCNCCGAGCANNTGCAAAAGCNNAACCTGCTGGCCCACACNATTCGCGTCAAGTTTCGCTGGTCGGACTTCACGACCTTCACCCGGCAGCGCTCGCTGGAGGTGGGCACCGACGACGCGGCGACGATCGCCCGCGTGGCGCGGGTCATCTGGCGCGAGAACTGGCCGGAGGGGCGGCCGATGCGCCTGCTAGGCGTTGGGGCGGCCTCGTTGGTGGAAGGTGAGGGGAGACAACTGGGGCTGTTTGGATGATGATTTATTGAGTAAAAAGAGAATCCACACATTTTCCAGATGACACAGAAAAAGTGCAATCTGCGAAATCTGTGAAATCTGTGGATTCTTCTTCTTCTTTCTATCCAACGGTCATCAGGTCTCGACTATAGTTCGTCAGCGTCCGGCTGCCGTCGGCCGTGGCCAATATGTTGTCCTCGATGCGCACCCCGCCGCGGCCGGGCAGGTA
>JAACJX010000408.1 GCA_014237545.1 Ardenticatenia bacterium
ATCGGGCCGCGCAGCCAGCGGTAATTGACCGTCAGGCTGAAGTCCGGCTCGTCGGGCCACATGTCCAGCGAGGCCAGGCGCATCCGGCGGCTCTCTTCCAGCCGGTCGCGCACCTGGGTGATGGTCGTCCCCGACGCCCAGGGTGTCTCATAGCGCGAGCGCCCTTCGCGGTCGATTCCCCGCGCCAACTCGGCCGCCAGAAACGCTTTCTCTTCCGACGAGGCAGTGATATGAACGATGACGTGGCCCAGTGTCCATGGCAGGTTCACCTCTGTTACATCGGCGGCGTATTTATCCTCGGCCGTCGGATCCTCAGGCACGAACACCACGTCTTCATCCGTGCAGCCGGCGATGAGCGCCAGCTGGCGGTCGATCATCTCATTGGTCAGGTCGCGCAGGTCGTCCAGAGTCAGCCCGGCGACCAGTTCCCCCAGCGTCTTCTCGCGGTTGCGAAGGGGCGTAAAATCAAGCATCACACTTCACCTCAAATATGGATAAGACGGCCGGGCAATCGCTGCGCGGCCGTCTTCAATGTTTTTACCAATTTTTAGTGTCGAATCCAAGAGCAACCGACCGGCATTCGCCTCGCCGGCCCCTTNNCCNGGGCCAGAATCAGACCATTGCCTCGCCGGCGGCCAATTCCGGGCTGGCAAGCGGCGCCAGGTGCGGCTTGCGCCGGTAGCGGATGATGGTCGGCGTGGGCCGGTTGGCCCCCACNCCGCGCGCCACGGTCGGCTTGTGCGTCACCAGCTCNAGGTCGAATTGCTGCAGCAGCAGCGCGCTGATGACCGAGATCTCGTTATTGGCGAAGTTCATGCCAGTGCATTTATGCGTCCCGCCGCCAAAGCCGATCAACGTGAAACGGTCGGCCTTGTCTTCCTCGCGGCCNGGAGCATAGCGCAACGGGTCGTAGTAATCCGGTTCGTCGAAGAACTCCGGCAGGCGATGAGCCACTTCGCTTGCTACCTGCACCTTCCACCCGGCGGGGATTTGATAGCCGCCGACCTCGATCGCCTCATCCACGTCGCGCAGCAGCATGTCGGCCGACGGCCGCAGGCGTTCCGTTTCCGTGACAGCGTAATTGAGATGCGTCAATGAATGCAATGTGCGTCCATCGATGGGCTTGCCAAACGGCGCGTGCTGGTCGATCTCTTCCTGAACGAGCTTTAGGTACTCCGGATGTTGCAGCAGCAGGATAACGTTCCACGACGCTTGCCCAGCGGTCGTCTCGTGCCCGGCGAACATAAGGCCGAGCATCAGGTTCAGCAAGACCTCGTCTTCGATTGGTTCGTCGGTATCGGCATAGCGCGAATTGACGAAATCCTGTAGAAAATCGTCGTAACGATCGGGGTTGGCGCGGCGGTCTTCGAGGATCGGCCGGATGATCTCGGCCATCCGCGCCCGCGCCTTGTCCCGCCGCCGGAACTTGGGCAGCGGCAAGTTAGGCGGCAAGACCGGATCGATGGCCTTGCCCAGATCGGCATAGAGATCCCAGAACTCGCGGCCGACTTCTTCCTGGAAGCGGTCGCCCATCAGGGCNCTGCCGGCGACGTTCTGCGTCAGCCANCCCATCGTCTCGACAATNTCGAATTNCCCCTTGTCGCCCAGTGAGTCGAGCCACTTCTGCACTTCGCGCTCCATGATGGTGATGTAATAGGCCATCTTCTCGCGCCGAAAGGCCTGGGTGACGAAAGGCCGCTGGCGAAGATATTCCTCGTGCCCGGCAATGAAGAGAACCTCGCCGAACGCGGCCCGCAGGAATTTATAGGGCGTGGAAATATTCAGCTTCTTGTCCGTTTCCATGAAGAAAGTCCGGTGAAACTCCGGGCCGATCAGGATGGCGACGTTCTGCGGGCCAAGCTTGACCGTGAAAACACGGCCGACCTCTTCCAGCCCGCGCAGCATCAATCCGGCGCGATTCTTGGTGAACTCCAGTAAATGGCCAACCCCGGGCTTTGCGCCGGACAGCACCGGGGGCGTGGATAATTGATTGTGCTCCATGCAAATATTCTCCTCGCGGGCACGCTTCCGACCGGCATCAAGCCGGCCGGGGACGCTGGTCTACCCGCCAAATGACAAAACAGTTTTTCAAGATGTGTTGGGCTGATTGGCTCGCCCACCACGAGGCAGCCGGTCAGGCGGCCGCTTGCTCCCCGAATGCGAATCTAGACGCTACGGCTGATCCAGTATCGATAGCGTGATCGCCGCCATCGCTTCCAGCCGCGCCCGGTCGGGCATGATCTTCACCATGACCGCCAAGCTATACAATCCCAACAACAGGTAGTTGGCCAGTTCGAGTGGCGGCGCAGCGCGCGGAATCTCACCCGCCTCTTGCGCCGCACCCAATCGATCCGCCAGGAGATCGCTGATGGCTCCGAAATGGGCTCGCAACCGGCGGGTGATGGCCGGGTCGCGGCCGCCCAATTCGATGGCCGCGTTGAGGGTGAACGATCCCCGGCTGCCGTCATCGGCCAGCAGCGTGTCGATCAAGTTGGCGAACATTTCTCCCAGCAAGGCTTTGATCGGCCGCCCACTGGCCAGATCGGCCGCGAACTGCTTGCGCTCCATCTCGCCGTAGCGATCCAGCGCCGCGCCATAGACGTTGTGCTTGTCGCCAAAGGCGTTGTAGAGGCTGCTGATGCCGATTCCGGTCTCCATCGACAGATCGCGGACGGAGGTGGCCTCATAGCCGTGCTCCCAAAACAGGTTCATGGCCTGGTCGATGGCCAGGCTTTCGTCGAACGCCTTTGTGCGTGCCATAGGAAAAATACTCTTGAGCAGAGTATAGCAAATTTGGAACGAGCGATTCAATATCACTGAGAGATCGTTAACATCTATCCCCGCGGTTCTGTGTATAATGCAAGCGTCCAGGTCGAATAAAATGCAGCCAAAGGACGAGAGAGAACCTTTATGAGCCGTGAAATTGAAATTCGCCGCGCCACCCCCGACGACGCCGAAGCCATCGGCCGCATCTTTGACATGCCGCGCGCCGTCGCCGGGACACTGCAAATTCCTCACATGTCGGTCGAGTTCCGTCGCAAGCGGCTGGCCGATGCCGACGAGCACACCTACCCGCTGGCGGCCGTCGTCGATGGCGAGGTCGTCGGCCAACTCACCCTGCACGAGAACACGCGCGCCCGGCGCAAGCACACCGGCTCG
>JAACJX010000409.1 GCA_014237545.1 Ardenticatenia bacterium
TCGGGTCGACATCGTCGATCCGGCGCTCGGTCGCCGCCGGCTGACGGCCGAAGAGCTGGACGCCGCCTTTACTGGCGTTGTGATGACCTTCGTGCCCGGCATCGCCTTCGAGCGTCGGACGCTATCCGGCGGCCGCGACTGGATCGCCTATCTACTGGGCATTCTGCGCGAGGACTGGCGCCTGCCGGTCCAGATAATTCTGGCGTCGGTTCTCATCCAGATCCTGGCTCTGGCGTCGCCCATCTTTACCCAGATTCTCATCGACGAAGTTCTGCCGGCGGGCGACACGGCTATCCTCGCTATTTTGGGCGTGGCCATGATCATCCTCCTGCTGGGGCATTTGCTGGTCGAGTTCGCGCGCGGGGTGCTGCTGCTCAATCTGCGCGCCCGTCTGGATGTGCGGCTGATGACCGGCTTCTTCGATCACATGCTGCGCCTGCCGTATTCGTTCTTTCAACAGCGCTCCAGCGGCGACCTGCTGATGCGCCTGCAGAGCAACACCTATCTGCGCGAGATACTGACCGGCGAAGCCTTTTCCCTGGTACTCGACAGCGTGCTGGTGCTGACCTATCTTGCCTATCTGCTGTGGAAATCGCCGCTGATGGCCGGGCTGGCCATCCTGTTCGGCTTTCTGCAAGTCGCGCTATTGCTGGGCACGGTCGGGCGGCAGCGCCGGCTGGCGGCCGAAGTGCTGGCCACCGAGGCCGACGAGCAAGGGTACCTGGTTGAGGCGATGAAGGGCATGGGCACGCTGAAGGCGACCGGCGCCGAAGGGCGCGCCTTCAACGTATGGGAGAACCTGTTCTACCGCTCGCTGAACACCTCGATTCGCAAGAGCTTCCAGGCGCTTGTCATCGACAACGGCCGCTGGCTGTTGCGCGCCCTGGCCCCCATCGTGCTGCTGTGGGTGGGCGTCGCCCAGGTGATCGCCGGCGAATTGAGCCTCGGCGAGATGCTGGCGCTGAACAGCGTGGCCCTGCTGTTCCTCAGCCCGCTGTCGTCACTCGTGCGCAGCATCCAGGAGCTGCAACTGGCCGGCGCGCATCTGGACCGGATCGCTGACGTCCTGGAATCGCCGCCCGAAGAGAGCCACGACGCGACCGTGCTCCCCAAAAAGCTGAGTGGCAACATCGAGCTGGAAGACGTCAGCTTTCGTTATCGTCCCGACGCGCCCTACGTGCTGGAGAATATTTCTCTATCCATTCGCGCCGGGCAAAAAGTGGCCATCGTCGGCCGCAGCGGCTCCGGCAAGACAACCCTCGGCCACCTGTTGCTGCGCCTCTACGCGCCGGAATCGGGCGCGATTTACTATGACGGGATGGATTCGCGCGAGCTGGACCTGCGCGGGCTGCGTCAGCAATTCGGCGTGGTCATGCAAGACCCGTTCCTCTTCAGCGGCTCGGTGCGCCAGAACATCGCCTTGCACGACCCCGACCTGTCCATGGATAGCGTCCGGGCGGCGGCGCAATTGGCGGCCATCCACGACGAGATCGAGGCGATGCTGATGGGGTATGAGACCTATCTATCCGAGGATGCCAGCACCGTCTCCGGCGGGCAGCGGCAGCGCCTGGCGCTGGCCCGCGCCCTGGCGGTGGAGCCGAGCATCCTGCTACTGGACGAAGCCACCAGCCACCTCGACCCGCTCACCGAGCGCCAGCTGGAGCAGAACCTCAGCGATCTACATATCACGCGCATTGTCATTGCCCACCGCCTCAGCACCGTGCGCGACGCTGATCTCATCGTCGTGCTAAACGATGGCCGCATCGCCGAAGAGGGTACGCATGACGAACTACTGGCCCGAGGCGGCCTCTACGCCGCCCTCGTCGGCGCGCAGTAGGGGAGATGGCAGATTACAGACGACAGACCGCAGACCACAGACCAACAACACCCCCCTTCCTCCCCTGCTCCCCTGCTCCCTTTCTCCCCTGCTTGCCCACAACCGGCCACTTGCCACCCTCCGCCACCAACGCTATAATCCCATTCATTGTATTTATTCGATTTATTGGATCAATATCTGTGCAACTCGACAAACTCGACTCCGAGTTCCTCAACTACTTGGTTACCCACCACGTCAACCCCGGCGACCGNCTNCCCGCCCTGAGCGANATCGGCGANGGCATGGGCGTNAGCGTCGGCAAGCTGCGCGAGCAACTGGCCGTGGCCCGCGGCATGGGCGTGGTGTCGGTCAAGCCCCGGCTCGGCATCCAGCGCGAGCCGTTCAATTTCGCCGAGAGTGTGCTGCCGGCGGTGATGTTCAGCCTGGCCACCGGCGAGGCCAAGTTCGCCCAACTGAGTCGACTTCGCCAGGTGATTGAGGTAAGCTTCTGGGACGAGGCCGTCGTCCTGCTGACGCCGGATGACAAGGCGCGNTTGCGACAAATAGTGGTCGACGCCTGGGCCAAACTGCGCGGTGAACCCATCCACATCCCCAACGGCGAGCACCGCCAGCTTCACCTGACCATTTTCAGCCGCCTGGACAATCCCTTTGTCCAGGGGCTTCTCGTTTCATATTGGGATGCCTATGATGCCAGTGAATTAACGCGTTTCATGCGCTATCGCTATTGGGTCGAGGTATGGAATTACCACGAGCGAATCGTGGAGGCGCTGTGCGCCGACGATTTTGAGTGCGGGCGGCAACTGCTGAACGAGCACTTCTCGTTATTGCCGACCGAACCGGCGATGGGTAGCTAGGAGTGGCCAGTGGCCATTAGCTGAATGGGTGGAGAACGGTCAGGGCTATAATTGCATCTCCAATCGTTCCCCAAATGAAACAGCTGTATTGCCGCTGATAATAACGCAATATGCCGATTATCAATCAAGGGGAGTTGTACGATGACCTTACGACAGGAATTGGAAGCCGAACAGGTCCGGCATCTTGATTTGCAGGGGTATTGTCTGGTTGAGAGCGGGACGACTGTCCGCCAGACGCTCGACCGCATGCGCGCCGAGGGCGGCCGCACCGCGCTCATCACGCAGAATGGAGAGCTCGCCGGTGTGTTCACCGAGCGGGACGTGCTGCGTCGCGTGGCCGGCGAGCCCCACGCGCTCGAGGGGCCGGTCGACGCGGTGATGACGCCGCGCCCCATCACCGTCCTGCCCGACACATCGGCCGCCGACGCGCTGTGGCTGATGGACGACCACCACTTCCGCAACCTGCCGGTGATCGACCGCCAGGGGCATATCCTGGGCGATATGACCTACACCGCGATCATCCAGTACCTGGCGGCGCGCTATCCGGTTGAGGTGCTCAACAGGCCCTCCCGGCCGGAGCAATATCCCAGCAAGCCGGAGGGCGGAGACTAGGAAATTACGAATTACGAATGACGAATTGAAGAGCGTTCAGGCACTGTGGGTTCTCTTTTCGTCATTCGTCACTCGTCATTCGTCATTTTGAAAATGCCATGAACGAACACGACTACATAATCGAGGAACGCGATTCGGTCGTCATCCGCTTTGCCGGGGACTCCGGCGACGGCATGCAATTGACCGGCACCCAGTTTACCAACACGTCGGCCGTCTTCGGCAACGACGTCAGCACGATGCCCGACTTCCCGGCCGAGATCCGCGCCCCAACGGGTACACTGGCCGGCGTCAGCGGCTTCCAGGTCAACTTCTCCAACCGCGACATCCTTACGCCCGGCGACGCGGCCCAGATTCTCGTCGCCATGAACCCGGCGGCGCTGAAGGCCAGCCTGTCGGACGTGGAAATCCACGGCACGATCATCATCAACACCGACGCTTTCTCCCAGGCCAATCTGCGCAAGGCCGGCTATGAGGCCGATCCGCGTCATGACGGCTCGCTGAAGGAGTACCAGGTCATCGAAGTCCCCCTGACGTCGCTCAACCGCGAGGCGCTCAGGGATATCGAGGGNCTGTCGACCAAAGAGAAAGATCGCTCGCAGAACTTCTTCGCCCTGGGGCTGGCCTTCTGGATGTTCGACCGGCCGCTGGACGTGACCATCGACTGGGTCAACAAAAAGTTCGCCAAGACGCCGGCCATCCGCGAGGGCAACATCCGCGCCCTGGAGACCGGCTACCATTTTGGCGAGACCAGCCGCATCTTCCAGCACCGCTATCGCATCCGGCCGGCTTCGCTGCCGCCGGGCACCTATCGCAAAGTGACCGGTAACACCGCCCTGGCGATGGGCTTCGTCACCGCCGCGCAGAAGATGGGCAAGCCACTGTTCTACGGCACGTATCCTATCACCCCCGCCAGTGACATTCTCCATGCCCTGGCCCCGCTGCGCAACTTCGACGTGCGCACTTTCCAGGCCGAGGACGAGATCGCCGCGATGGGTTCGGTCATCGGCGCGGCCTTCGGCGGCGCGCTGGCCGTCACCGGCACCAGCGGCCCCGGCATCGCCCTCAAGAGCGAGGGCATGAACCTGGCCGTGGCCCTGGAACTGCCGATGGTCATCGTCAACGTCCAGCGTGGCGGCCCCAGCACCGGCCTGCCGACCAAGGTCGAGCAGTCCGACCTGCTGCAGGCCATGTACGGCCGCAANGGCGAAAGCCCTATGGCTGTCCTGGCCCCCAACAGCCCATCCGATTGTTTCGACATCGCCATCGAGGCCTGCCGCTTCGCCGTGCGCACGATGAGCCCGGTCGTCATCCTNTCNGACGGCTTCCTGGCCAACAGTTCGGAGCCGTGGATGATCCCCAACGCGGACGACATCGCGCCCATCGAATATAGCCACCCGCAGGGCTTCGCCGGCAACGGTGAGAACGGCCATGAACCGTTCCTGTCTTACAAGCGCGACCCGGAGACGATGGCCCGGCCGTGGGCGATTCCCGGCACGCCCGGCCTGGAGCACCGCATCGGCGGCCTGAGCAAGGCGCCGGTGACGGGGAATGTCTCCTACAACCCTCTCCACCACGAGCAAATGGTCCATGACCGGGCGGAGAAGATCGCCCGGCTGGCCGAGATCATCCCCGAGCAGGACGTGTTCGGCCCNGCTTCCGGCGAGCTGTTGCTGGTCAGNTGGGGCGGCACGTTCGGNGCGGTGCGCTCGGCCGTGGCCCAGGCCCAGCGGCGCGGCCTGTCGGTGGCCCATGCCCACGTGCGCTATCTGAACCCGTTCCCGCGCAACCTGCGCGACATTCTCGGCCGCTATCGGCAGGTGATCGTGCCGGAGCTAAACGGCGGGCAGCTGGCCTTTCTGCTGCGCGGCCGCTTCGCGCTGGACATCCAGTCGCACACCAAGGTCCACGGCCGCCCGTTTACCATCGGCGAGATCAGCCGCAAGATTGAGCAGGTGCTTGGATAAAACGACCGCCGACCGNCGACGGACGACCGCCATCTATTTTCCAAGCGGCGGTCCGCAGTCAACCGCCAGCGGTCAGCTAGAGAAACAGCTATGACAATCGATACCATTCCCGTTCCACAACTCACCCGGCAGGATTTCGTGTCGGATCAGACGGTGCGCTGGTGCCCCGGCTGCGGCGATTACGCCATCCTGGCGACGGTGCAAAAGGTGCTGCCCGAGCTGGGCATCCCGCGCGAGAACATCGTGTTCATCTCCGGCATCGGCTGCTCCAGCCGCTTCCCGTACTACATGAACACCTATGGCATCCACAGCATCCACGGCCGCGCGCCGACGCTGGCCACCGGCCTGGCCATCGCCAACCCGGAGCTGTCGATCTGGGTCATCACCGGCGACGGCGACGGCCTGTCCATCGGCGGCAACCACCTGCTCCACGCGCTGCGCCGCAACGTAAATCTGAACATCATCCTGTTCAACAACCGCATCTACGGCCTGACCAAGGGGCAGTACTCGCCCACCTCGCGCCTGGGCGCGAAGACCAAGTCATCGCCGATGGGGACGATTGAGCACCCCATCAACCCGATNGGGCTGGCGCTGGCGGCCGAAGCTACGTTCGTGGCCCGCTCCATCGACGCCCACACCCAACATCTGGGCGAGGTGCTGCGGCAGGCGGCGGAGCACCACGGCTCGTCGTTCGTCGAGGTCTATCAGAACTGCGTCATCTTCAATCCCAACGAATGGGTCGGGCTGGACGACCGCCGCACCCGCGACGATAACATCCTCTACCTGGAACACGGCCAGCCGATGGTCTTTGGCAAAAACCACGACCGCGGCATCCGCCTGAACGGCTTCACGCCGGAGGTCGTCACCCTGGGCGACGGCATCACCGAGGCCGACCTGGTCGTTCATGATGCCGAATCCACCGAGTTGGGTTACATCCTGAGTAGCATGGAGTACCCCACGCCCATGGGCGTCTTCCGCAATGCCACCAACTACCCGACCTACACCGACGGGCTGATGGCCCAGATTACCGAGNCGCAGATGAAGCGCGGCAAGGGCAACCTCGACGACCTCTACCGGTCGGCCGACCTGTGGACGGTGGTGCCCAAGGAGCCGGACGAGCCAATCCAGCACCATATCTCCGACCGCGTGTCGGACGAACTGGATGATGAGTACGTCGACCGGCTNGCGTTCGGCGAGGCCGCGCCCGCCCCGGCCGACCTGCGCGACCGGCTGGCCGAGGACACGGTGGAATCGCTGGCCGCCAACGCGCCGGTCGAGGTGGACGCTCATACGTCCCTGGCCAAGGCCATTCGCCAGATGAACAGCCACAACATCGGCTGCGTGATGGTGACGGACGAGAGCGACAAGCTGATCGGCATCTTCACCGAGCGCGACGTGCTGATGCGCGTCGTCGGGCTGGTCGAGGACACGACCACGGCCACGGTCGGCCAGTACATGACGCCGAACCCGGTCGCCGTGCGCGCCGACCTGCCGATCGCCCACGCGCTGCACCTGATGTCGGTCTACAACTTCCGTCACCTGCCGTTGGTGGACGATGACAACCGGCCGACCGGTATCATTTCGTTCCGCGACGTGGTGCGCCACCTGCACGGAACCTTTCGCAGCGACGCCGCCAGCAATTAACTTGCGGCGTCGCTGACCATTGGGCAAGTGAATTCTCATAGGCTGTGGTGGGGTCATCACAGCCTATGATCGTCTCGAAGGAGAAAATGAAATGAGTATTGGTGTCATTGAGGGAGCCCCCCTCGCGCGGGAGAGCCAGGCCGGCGGCGGTCTGATCATCAACGACTTCTCCATCGTCGTGGCCACGGCCAACGGCACGGGCAGCCAGACCTCGAACCTGGCCATCCTGCGCGCCCTGTTCAAGATGGGCATTCCCGTTAACGGCAAGAACATCTTCCCGTCAAACATTCAGGGATTGCCGACCTGGTACCACATCCGCGTCAGCCGCGACGGCTACACCGCCCGCCGCCACACGTCGGAGATCCTCGTGGCCTTCAATCAGGCGACGGTCATCCAGGACATCCAGACGCTGCCACCGGGCGGCATCTGCCTCTACAACGGCGACTGGCGCTCGATCCCGCAGCGGGAGGACATCACCTACTTCGCCGTGCCGGTCAATGCGTTCGTGCGCGACACGGGCATGAAGGGCAAGCTGAAGGACTATATCTCCAACATGGTCTACGTCGGGGCGCTGGCCCACCTGCTGGAGATCCCCCTGGAGAAGCTCGACGAGGCGCTGATGTTCCTGTTCAAGGGCAAGCGCCGGACGGTCGATTCGAATATGTGCGTCATTCGCGCGGCTCACGAGTGGGCGGCGGCCAATCTGGCGAAAAACCACCCGTACCGCGTCGCGGCGATGAACGAGACCGAGGGGTTGATCATGATGACCGGCAACGAGGCGGCCGCGCTGGGCTCCGTCTTCGGCGGCGTCACCTTCGCCGGCTGGTACCCGATCACGCCCTCCACCAGCGTCATCGACTCCCTCGACAGCTACCTGCAGCAGATGCGCCGCGACCCGGAGACGGGCGAGGCGACCTACGCTGTCGTGCAGGCCGAGGATGAGTTGGCGGCCATCGGCATGGTCATCGGCGCGGGGTTCGCCGGGGCGCGGGCCATGACCGCCACCAGCGGCCCCGGCATCTCGCTGATGGCCGAATACGTGGGCCTGGCCTACTTCGCCGAAGTGCCGGCCGTCATCTGGGACATCCAGCGCGTCGGCCCTAGCACTGGCCTGCCGACCCGCACCAGCCAGGGCGACATCCTCTTCACCTACTACCTGGGCCACGGCGACACGAAGAACGTCATTCTGCTGCCGTCGTCGCTGCGCGAGTGCTTCGACTTCGGCTACCAGGCGTTTGACCTGGCCGACACGCTGCAAACACCGATCTTCGTCCTCAGCGATCTGGACCTGGGGATGAACAACTGGATGTCGGAGCCGTTCGAGTACCCGGCCGAGCCGATGAAGCGCGGTAAGGTGCTGACGGCGGCCGACGTGGCCGAGCGCGGCGTCGCCCGCTATAAGGACATCGACGGCGACGGCATCGCCTATCGCACGCGGCCCGGCAACGAGCACCCGCTGGCGTCCTACTTCGCCCGCGGCACGGGCCACAATGAGAACGCCGTCTATAGCGAGCGGCCGGATGACTGGAAGAACAACATGGCCCGCCTGAGCCGCAAGTTCGACACGGCCCGCAGCCTGGTCCCCGGCCCGGTCATCGACGAGGTCGAAGGCGCGGAGATCGGCCTCATCGCCTATGGCACGACGACCCCGGCCATCGACGAAGCCCGCGACCGGCTGGC
>JAACJX010000410.1 GCA_014237545.1 Ardenticatenia bacterium
ACCGCGTCACCAGCCGCGTCGGCCGTGGCATCAACAGCGTCATCGACAGCATCGACCGCGTCGCCGGCCATATCAGCCGCCGCGTCATAGGCATCTTCGGCCTTGTCGCCCACGTAGTCCACTGCATCCCCGGCCGTATCGACCGTGGCGTCGTAGACGTCTTCGACCTCTTCGACAGCGTGATCAGAGGTGTCCACGATCACCTCATTGGACCGATCGGCCATCGCCACGGCCGCNGCGGCNGNGGCCGCCGGAGCGGCCGANGTNCCNGCCGCCGCGGTGGCGGCCGTCGTNCCCAAAGCCTGACCAGCGGAGGGAGNCGTATCGATCCCCGNTCCCATGCGCGAGGGGGATGCGGCGGCCGGTCGGGCCGCAACGACCTTTTGGGGAGCGCGATAGAGCAATAGAAGGATAACAAGGAGCAATTCAATCGCCTTGATGATTAGCCCCATTGTGTTGTCGAAGCCGAAGTTATTGCCGGCTTGTATGACGAAATAACCTATCAGGGTAATGAGGGTATAGGCAAGCAGAATCCAGCGAATGATCCCGCCNTTCCCGGAAGCCATCCAGAATAGTACGAGCAGGACCAGGTAACCGACTCCGTTGAGGACAAGCAACCAGTTTGTGGCGCCGTCTCCACCAATGCCAAATCCCACCACCAGATGCAGGATNCCGGTGGCGGCGGTCAACAAAGCAATCAAATATTTCATGGGACTTCCTCCGTGCTGTCGTTTATTCAGTTGTTGTCATAAGAAGGCGAATTCTATGAGAACTATAGATCATTTTGTCTTATAACACAATAACGGGTGTCCAATTTTGGTGCAAAAACCGCACTAGAACGGCCGTCCCTCAAGACGGCTTTACCCATACGCGGAACACCTCCTGTCGTTTCTCTAAGCAGTCATGATGCTATTACACGCGATTGAAAGGTCCAAGCCATACGATTGGGCCGGTATAAGTGATGTAGGCCTATCGTAGAGCAATGTCGAGCGACCGAGCGGGCACATTATNGTATAAAGAGCTAAACTGGAATGCCATCAATTGTTTATTTCAGGAGATTAATATGAGCGAGATCGAACTGGCTGTCATCGGCGGCAGCGGTCTGTATAACATGTCGGGTTTGTCGGATGTCGAAACAATTCAGATGGACACACCGTTCGGCAAGCCGTCTGACATGATCACTGTCGGGACGTTACACGGCCGCCGGGTCGCCTTCTTGCCGCGCCACGGCCGCGGCCACGTGCTGACACCCAGCGAAGTCCCTTATCGAGCTAATATCTTCGCGCTCAAGACATTGGGCGTGAAATATATCATTTCCGTCAGCGCTTGCGGTTCATTGCGGGAGGATTTCGCCCCGGGCGATATCGTCGTTCCCGATCAGCTCTTCGATTTCACCAAGGGCATGCGCGNCTATAGCTTCTTTGGNCGGGGCGTTGTCGCCCACCTGGCCGCGGCCCATCCTTTTAGTGCCGAGTTGAGCGCTGCCCTGGCCNACGCCGTCGAAGCGGCTGGCGGCCGCGTCCATCGCGGCGGCACATTNATTACCATAGAAGGCCCGCGCTTCAGCACCAAGGGCGAATCAGAAATATACCGCCAGTGGGGCATGAGCATCATCGGCATGACCACCAGCCCGGAAGCCTTCCTGGCCGCCGAGGCCGAAATCGCCTACGCCTGCATGGCCCATGTCACTGACTACGACTGCTGGCACGAAAGCGAGGAGCACGTTACCGTCGAAATGGTGATCCGCATCCTGATGGCAAACACCACCACAGCCCAGACTTCCATCAGCCAACTGACGAGGGACTTCGACAGCTGGGCCGGTGACTTTGCGGCGCATAGTTCATTGAAAAACGCGCTNATCACTGATCGGGCGCACCTGTCACCGGGGACAATCGAGACGCTNCGGCCCATCCTCAGCAAGTACATTGATTGATGACCGTTTTTCGCTCCGGAATCGTCGCCTGGCAGCGGTGGTCCGGTCAGGCATTGGAGGATCGCGACCAGACGCGTGACAGGCGCGAGAGCGTGCTGCTGCTGGCCGCGGTCGCCTTTGTNTTCGTCAACGCCGNCGCGTTCANCCTGGTCACTGACTCGGCCGTGCGCTGGTCGCACCTTTACGCGCCATTGGTATGGGCGGTCGTCGTCGCCGTTGCTCATCTGACGCTGCGAACCTGGCGGCCGCGCAGAGACCCGTACCTCCTGCCAACGGTGGCGCTATTATCTGGCTGGGGCTTGCTGCTCCAGGACAGGCTAGCGCCAAACTTTCTCGGCCGCCAGACGTTGTGGTTCGCGCTCTCCACGGCGGCCATGCTGNTCGTCGCCGTCCTGCCGCGCACCTACCAGCCCCTGATGCGCTATCGCTATTCACTACTGACCGGCGGTCTGGTTCTGCTCGCGTTCACCTTGATATTTGGCGTCAACCCCAGCGGTAGCGGCGCGGCGCTATGGCTTCCTATTCCCTTTCCGTTTCTGGGGACGGTCTATTTTCAACCGTCTGAGCTCCTGAAGTTGCTCCTGGTCATCTTTTTAGCCAGCTACTTCACCGAACTCGAGCCGCTATACCATTATCGAAGGAAGGCCAGNGCTCTGACNGGCGGCGACTCAACCAGACCTGTNGGCGCCCTTCAACGGCANTTGCCNTTTCTCGGGCCGTTNNTGCTCATGTGGGGTTTCACGCTGCTATTGCTCGTCTGGCAGCAAGACCTGGGGGCGGCGGCGCTGTTTTTTGTCGTCTTTGTGGCCATGCTCTACCTGGCCACCGGCGAAAAAGCGTANACCATCAGCGGCTTCGTCCTGCTTNTCTTGGCTGGCGTCATCGCGTTCTATGTATTCGACGCAGTGGTCGCGCCGCGCGTTCTCAGTTGGCTTAACCCGNGGCCCAATGTCAGTGACCGCGCCTATCAGATCGTCCAGGCCTTATACGCCCAGGCCGCGGGCGGGATCTTCGGACAGGGTATCGGCCAAGGGTATCCCGATTTTATCCCGGTCGTTCATTCCGATTTTGTTCTGGCGGCCATTTCCGAGGAATGGGGATTGATCGGTAGCCTCACGGTGGTCGGTTGTTTTGCAACGCTGGCCGCGCGNGGGTTGCGGGCNGCGATCCTGTCCATTCGTAGCCCCCGNCCGCAATTNTTCTACGCCTATGTCGCCGCCGGTATTGTCGCCCTGTTTAGCGTGCAGACCTTCCTGATCATGGGTGGCGTGACACGGCTGTTACCCCTAACGGGTATCACGCTGCCTTTCGTTAGCTATGGCGGCAGTTCCCTGCTGGTTAGCAATCTGGCCATAGGCATGCTGATTTTCATCTCNGCCCATGCGGAAACGTCTTCCCCGGCCCCTTCGGCCGATCCAGGTCTGGCGCGGCGTATCACAAGGTTAGCCCTGGTTTTCCTCATCGTCTTCGGCGTCATAGCCGGCACACTGGCCTACTGGAGCACGATNCGCAGCGACGCTCTGCTGGCGCGCGAGGACAACCCCCGCGTCATCGAAAGCGCGCGTCGCGTTCAAAGGGGCCGTATCATGGATAGGAACGGCGACGTCCTCGCGGAGAGCGTTGGCGCGGAAGGCCGTCTCACGCGCCACTACCCCTTGTCAGCAAGCGGCCCGGCCGTGGGGTATTACAGTCTGCGTTATGGAAGTGCTGGAGTCGAAAGCGCTTATAATGACCTTTTGAGCGGCCGAACCGACAACTTTTGGTCCGACGCCTTTCGCCGGCTCTGGCACGTACCTGTTGTCGGCCAGGACGTTGGCCTGACCCTTGACGCCGACCTCCAGCGCGCCGCAACCTTGGCCATGGCCGAGACCGGTATCACCGGCGGGCTGGTTTTGCTGGAACTTGTCGAAATCGGCGGTGAACCAATCGCCGAGATTCGGGTGATGGTCAGCCAGCCTGGTTACGATCCAAACCTGATCGATGTAGAATTTGAAGAATTGTCGGTCATCGAGCCCGGGCCGCTTGTAAACCGCGCCGCCCAAGGCCTCTATCAACCAGGCCTGGTGTTGCAGCCATTCATATTGGCCGCAGCGCTGGACAGCGGCGAGGTTCTGCTATCGGCCCCGTTGGATGATCCGTTCCGGCCGGTGGCGANCAACGAGCAGGTGATCCGCTGCATGCAGCCACGCGATGAAGACGCCCAGGACAGCTTTACCTGGGCCGACATGGGGGTTCTGCGCTGCCCCGCCCCCCTGCGAGCGCTGGGCGAACGGCTTGGCGCGCCGGCGATTGAGGGCGTGCTGGAGCAGTTCGGGTTTGGCCAGGCTCCGGGAATGCCGGTGACGGTNGCTGGTCATCCGGTTCTCGTGAATGACGCCGGGCTGGCCGCCATCGGTCAGGACGCGCTCACGATCACGCCTCTACAGGCCGCGCGGGCAACGGCGGCGCTAGCCGGCGATGGCCGCCTGCCGGGCTTGCGNCTGGTGGATCGNGTGCAGNANNGTGACGGCGANTGGCAGCCCCAGGCNCCCAGCACCGCGCCNTCCGCGGCCGGCGTCGTTTCGCNGGAGACGGCCGCNGCTATGCAAGAGGGTTGGCCGCTGGCCGATGGCGGCCAGACATTCAGCGCACTGGCACTCGCCAAGCCGGACGGCGGTCGAAACGCGTGGTTCCTGGGCACGGCCCCGGCCGGCGATCCCCGTTTTGTCATCGCCATCGTTTTGGAAGGCGTCGCGGATGTCAAGACAATCGAGGCCCTGGGAGAAGAGGTATTGCTGGCCGCGATGACGTCGCGACTGGAGTAAATCACCCGGCCCTAGCGAAGGTAGATAGGGTTGCTATAGATCCAGCCCCTCTCCNCGCCCATATAAGGAAAGTAGCATTCAACACGATAAGCGCCCGGCTCGTCGGGGATGTAGGTGAGATTGCTNTCCCTTTCCACTTCCGCCACCACCTTNCCGTGGCGAATAACGCGAATGCGACAACGGGCCGGGGCTCTGATTTGCAGTGTCGCGCCATGGTTTAGAGGCATTTCGTCGCCCATGATGCCGTCTTTGACGCCCTGCACCGTGAAGCGAAAGTCGTCCGTGGGCGCGGGCATGTCATACCCGATCCAACTGTGCCCGCGGCCGATCGCCCGCAGCAACAAGCGCCGGTCGTGCTCCATTTCGCCGTTCAGGGGCGTGTCCACAAGCACATGGGTGTTCACCGCCCGGAACAGAAATTCGTAGGGGTAAATCTCGCGCCGCAGCGGGCCAAGTTTCATCGGCGTGCCGTGGGCGTCGCTGTTGCCAATAGCGGCGATTCGCAACCCCTTAGCCAAAAAGCCATCCCACAAGGCCAGCGTTCGCGGATCCGCCCCCTTCATGTGCCGTTCGGGGTTTAAGGTCATCCGCAGGGCCACGAGCATGCTGATGAGCTTGTTCTTCCAGCGCAGCTCCTCGAGACGCTTGGCTACCGTATTCTTAAAGACCGACATGTAATTCCAGATTTCCAATCCGGAGAAGCCCTCGATGTCCCAGTCATGCCAGCCCAGATCCGGCATGTTGATCAGCGGTAGATCATCCTCGTGGGGGTGGGCCAGGAACCCGTAGCCGCCGGCGCCCAGCGTTTCGTCGATCAGCGACTGGGGGTCAGCGGCGAAGGTGGCCAGTTCCTTGCCCGCGCCGTAGGCCAGGAAATGACTCGCCTGGGGTTGGCGGCGGACGTTGTGCACTTCTTCGCCTGTCAGCAGGAGTACCCTGCCGTTCTCGTTCTCGTAGTAGCCCTCGACCCCCGTCACGTAAACGTTGTGGTCAGTGATGATAATGAAATCGAGGCCCGCGGCGATGGCATCCTTGGCGATGTCGGCATGCAACTTTTCGCCGTCGGAGTAGCGTGTGTGGATGTGCATGTTGCCGCTGTAGTGGTGCCAGTTGTTCGCCATGTGGCTCCTGCCAGTATGTAATGGAAATCGTATCCTATCCCGTTTGCCAGACCCCAACAAATAATATCCGGGGCGATCGCTGCCCCTAANCAGGGGGGTTACGCGCGGGCTATTTGTGCGCAGGTACTGTTCAACACATTGCATCTCTTCCGGTATCTATGCTACATTTTATGTCTAATGATGAAGGTTNATACAAGTCGCGCCCTGGTGGGAATAACGCTTATAGCCACAATAGCCGTCGCGCTGGCCGGTTGCGATCCGGGCGGCCGCCTGGCGCAGTTGACCCCCCAACCNCCGCCGGCCACGGCCGTCCTGTTGGGCGTGACGGCCGAATCCCCGGGCGGGGGCACGCTGGCGACGGCCGCGCCGCAGACCAGCGACTCACCACCCGCGACGCCGGCGATCTTGCCAACGCCGACCTTTGATCCATCGCTGCCCGCCTGGACCGTTCTCTATTATGCCGGAGCAGACAACGGCCGCGCGCCGTTCGTTTGGAACGACTTGAATGAGATGGAAGCCGCCGGAACGCTCGATCAAGTGCGCGTCGTCGCCCAGGTCGATTGGCCNGATNGCGGCCCGGCGGNAAGTCCCGAAACGGCTCGCTACCTCATCGTCCCCGATGGAGATAAGACCCAGTTCACTTCGCCGCCGGTTACCACCCTGGGCGAAAGCAACATGGGCGATCCGGCTGCCCTAGCTGATTTTCTGACCTGGGGCATTGCCACCTATCCCGCTAACCGGTACGCGCTCGTCATGGGCGATTTCGGCGGCGGCTGGCAGGGGTGCTGCTTNGACGAACGCATTCCCACGAGCGAGCAGGCCGACCACTTNAGCCTGCCCGACATTGACCAGGCNTTCGCGCTGGCGAAAGGGGCCACTGGAACGAGGTTAGAGGTCGTCGCCTTTGCCGCGAGNCTGATGAACCAGCTGGACGTGTTACAAACTGTCCAGCCCTACGCCGCCTATGCTGTGGCCTCAGCCGGATTGGTACCGGGCTCGTCGTGGGACTTCGAGCCGGTCTTGAGTCAACTCAACGCCAACCCNCTGGTCGACGGNCGTCAGTTGTCGGGCGATCTGGTGACTTCCTTCGTCAATTACCAGCGGCAACTGGCCGGAGATGAGTACTCCGGCATGACCGCGATTGATCTGGCCCAGATTCCAACGCTAACTGGCGCGGTCGAATCGCTGGCTCTGGCTCTGACCAGCGACCCCGGACTCTACGGGGCAGTTGCCGCCGAGGCGCGCCACGCCGCGCAACCCTATGGGCAGGCGGCCATCACCGACGCGGACCGGATCGCGGCCGTCGATCTGCCCCACGCCGCGGCGATCATCACCGAGATCGCGCCCGCCGGCACAGCGCAGACCGCCGCCGCAGCCGTCAACTCGGCCGTGACATCTGCTCTGGTCGCCTACGACCACGGCCTCGGCATCCCCTATGGGCGCGGCCTGGCCATCTACTGGCCGTCAACCCCTTATGAATTCGATCCGCTTTATTCGCAGGTGACTCGGCTTCCATCCTGGGCAGCGTTTCTGGCTACGGCCGCCCCCGGGCAGAATCCGGCGCCGCAGGTCAGCGTCGAGCGCGGGGCCCGCGACACGATCAATATTGGCCGGCCAGGCTTGCTGCGCTCTCAGGTAATCGGCCGGCAGTTGACCGAAATCGCCCTGGTGGCCGATCAGGAAGCGGCCGACGGCCGGCGCGTGCTGCGTCAATACGAGATCATCCANCCGGCGGCNATAACCATGCCTGGAGGNACCAGCGCGTCGGTCTGGCGCGACGGCTACCACGAGTCACTCATCATCTGGGACGCCACCGCCGGCTTTCTGGCCGACAGCGCCNGCGCGGGGGATTTCGCGACCTTCCANCCGGTTAACTTCTCGTCCATTGGGCATCAATTCGCGACCCGCGGCCTGCTCCTTCATGGAGGCGAAACGGCCGGGANCGAAGTGACGGCCATCTTCGACGAGGCGGGGCTGGGNCAGCGCCGGCTGTGGGCGGTCGGCAGCGCCAGCAGCGGCGCCCGGCTCATAGGTGAAGTTCCGGCGGCGGCGGGCGACACGTATCAATCCGTCGTCACCATTGCCGGGACGGATGGCTCTCTGGCATTTGAACCTGGGGCCGCGCTTATTTTCGATTCGGTCCCGGCAATCTACCGCACAACCNGGGCCCTGCCCGGCGGCAATTACGCNGTCGGCCTGCGAGTCGAATCATTCGGCAACANTCCGGTNAGCGCNACNCAACCCCTGGTCATTAACGAGGAAAATCTTGTGACCGGCTTCCGGGCCTTTGTCGATGCCGGTAATGACGTGCAGTTTCTCTACCCGGCTGACTGGCTGCCACCTGTCAGCCAGGACGGCATTACCTACACCAGCAATATCAGCAGCACGGCCCAGCTCCAGGTTCGCTATTATCCCGGCTGGAGTTCCGACCTGACCNCNCTCCAGAACGAAGTGTTGGGCACCTTCGGCGAGGTAAGCGTGGTCTTACAAGAGCCNGTGCAGGTTGGNGCGNAATCACCGGTCGCCGGGGTCCGCACGGCTTACGGCTACGACAGCGCCGATCAAGGAGCGCGGACCGGAACGTTCATCACNTTCCTGAAGGANGGCNTGGGCTACGTTNTCGATNTGGACGGCCCGCGCGAGCAGGAANCGTCAACNCTGGCCGCCATGGACACNATCGCCGCCACGTGGGAGTTCCTGCCACAGAGATTGGGCTTTGGACCGGAACCCTGGTCGGTCCTCAACGTCGCGGACTTCCGCATGAAGTATCCGTCGGCATTCGCCTATCAGGAATTCAACAACTGGCACCGCTTCGCGGCCGATCCGTCGACGTTCGTGGCCGCGCGCATCCAGCCCGCCGGGCGCACGCCGGCCGAGGCGATGGCCGGGCTGCTGCAAACGGCGGCCGAGGGGGTCACCGGTTTCACCGCCGACGAGCCGGAGCGATTCTTCTATGCCGGATACGTCTGGGAGCGAAACGATTTCCATTACACCGACGCCAACGGCAATATCGTCGCCGGTCTGCTGCTGAGCCGGCAAGAGGGCGACNCGGAGATTGCCGTGTGGGCCGAAGCCCCCGATCCGGCNNGCGATGAGATCCAGTCCATCTTCCTGCCGGTGGCCGCTACGATCGAACGTATCCCTCCGCCGCCCTCCGGCTGATTGCGTCGGCCGCCAATCGCCGACAGCGACTACTCCCGAAACCGATGACGACATCGCCGACGACTGTAACGCCACGCCACGAATTTTTGTCAGGCGTCCGCGCCGAACTGCCCATCCTGCTGGGGGTCATCCCCTTTGGGATGATTTTCGGCGCGGTTGCCGTTTCGGCGGGCTTGCCCGCCACGCTGGCGCAGGCGATGTCGTCGGTGATATTCGCCGGGTCGGCCCAATTTATCGCCGCCGAACTGATGGGCGCGGGCGCGCCGGCCTTTGTCCTGCTGATGACGACATTCATCGTCAATCTGCGTCATCTTCTCTACAGCGCCTCGCTTGCCCCACACGTTAGCCGGTTGCCCTTGCGGTGGAAGGTGCTGCTGGCTTACCTGTTAACGGACGAAGCCTATGCGGTGACGATCATCCATTACGGCGAAGGGCGCACCCCCGCGGCAACACGTCATTGGTTCTTCCTGGGCGCCGGCCTGGCATTGTGGACCACGTGGCAGGCGACGACAGCGATCGGCATCTTCTTAGGGGCCAGCATCCCGGCCAGCTGGTCGCTNGATTTCGCGCTGGCNTTGACCTTTATCGGTCTGGTCGTTCCAACCCTGCGCGACCGGCCGCATATAGCCGCGGCCCTGACAGCCGGCGCGGTCGCCGTCCTCGCTGCGGCGTGGCCCTACAAACTCGGCCTGATCGCCGCTGCCCTGGCCGGCATCCTGGTGGGGACAGCCCTGGAGAGCCTGACGCGGTCGCCAGCATCCCCAAACGTCACCGACGGAGCGAATAACCCATGAGCCAGATGACGATGGCCTTGACGATATTAGGCATGGGTCTCATCACCTTTGCCATCCGCGTGTCACTGTTTTTACTGCCGGAACGGGTCATGCTGCCACCCTGGCTGCTCAAGGCGCTGCGCTACGTACCGGCGGCTGTGCTCTCGGCCATCATCATGCCCGAGTTGCTGCTCCCCGGCGGGGCTCTAGAGTTCTCGCTGGGCAACGAGCGGCTCCTGGCCGGATTGGTGGCGATTCTCGTCGCCTGGCGCACGCGCAACGTCTTTCTGACCGTTGCCATCGGCTTGGTCGCGCTGTGGCTGCTACAGGCCTATTCCCCGTGGTAACCCTTTACGAAAACGGCCGGAACGCGTAAAGTAGAGTTCTACCGCTTGTAAGTACAGGAGACGCCATGTATAGAACGATCCTGGTCCCGCTCGATGGTTCAGAGTTAGCCGAGACGATCCTGCCACACGTTGAAGAGTTGGCGAAGCTATTGGGCTCCACGGTTATCCTCCTGCGGGTGTTGGAGCTCCCCCACCTGGTCGGGTTGCCCAAAGGCGATATATACGATGCGCTACCCCAGATGACACCGGCCGAAGTCAGCAGCCATCTGTCCGATGTGCGCCGCTATATGGACAAGAAAGTTGACCATTTGAAAGAGAAAGGTATCGAGGCGCGCGCCCTGGTCGAATACGGCCCAGTCGTCGTCACGATCATGCGCGTCGCCCGCCAGGAAGATATCGGCTTGATCGCCATGGCCAGCCACGGTCGCACCGGCATGACCGACGTCTATTACGGCAGCGTGGCCGCCGGCGTGTTGCAACGTATAGATCGCCCCCTCCTCATCGTGCGCGCTCAGTAGTGGCCCACACCAGTGGCCCAAGCCACATTCGATTTGTCCACCCTGAATGGCCGGGGGAAAGGCATCCCTCCGGCCTTTGTGAGTACCCCCTATGCTCTCTCCCGCCTGGCTCGCTTCCATCCACCACGACGGTTCTGAGAAGTACGTTTCTGTCCTTCACCCGCGGCTAGGCGAGACCATACGGATTCGACTACGCGTGGCCTATGACGCGCCGATCCATCGCGTGATTTTGCGCACCTTTCCCGACGGCGAGCAGGCCTTCCGCCTCATGCGTCAAATATCGGCCGAATCCCCGGCCCAGTGGTGGGAAGGCGATCTGCCGGTCACCGAACCGGTAATTCACTACCGCTTTCTCATCGATTCAACCGACGGGCTGTGGCACTACTCGGCCGCCGGCCCTTCCACCTTTGTGCCGCTCGATGCAACCGATTTCCGCATTCTGGCCGACCACCAGCCGCCGGAGTGGTTGGGCAAGGCCGTGTTCTATCAGATTTTTCCCGACCGCTTCGCCAACGGCGATCCCGGTAACGACCCGCGGCCGGATGAGTATGAATATCGCGGCCAGCGGCCGAAGACCTACCCGTGGGAAGCGCCGCCCGACGAAGGGCAATTCTTCCCCCTCGTGTTCTACGGTGGTGATCTGCCCGGCATCGCGTCGCGGCTGGATTACCTGGCCGATCTGGGCGTCAATTCCATCTATCTAAATCCGATATTCCACGCCTACTCCAATCACAAATACGACGTGGCCGATTACGAGCGTGTCGATCCCCATTTCGGCGGCAATGAGGCGCTGGCTGCGTTGCGGACGGCGCTCAGCGCCCGCGGCATGCGCTATCTTCTCGATATCGTGCCCAACCACTGCGGCTACTGGCATCCGTGGTTCCAGGCCGCCCTGGCCGACCCGGCCGCGCCGGAGAGCGAGTTCTTCACCTTCAATCGCCATCCGGATGATTACGCGACCTGGCTTGGTGTGTGGGTATTGCCAAAGCTCAACTACCGCAGCCACGAACTGCGCCGCCGAATCTACCAGGGACCGGATTCCGTCTTCCGGCGCTGGCTGCGGCCGCCCTATTCAGCCGACGGGTGGCGAGTCGACGTGGCCAACATGCTGGGCCGTCAGGGGGCAACGCAAATCGGCCTGGAGATCAGCCGCGGCATTCGCCAGGCCGTGAAGGAGACGCGGCCGGACGCCTATCTGATGGGCGAAAACTTCTTCGATGCCTCCGGCCAGCTTCAGGGAGACCAATGGGATGGCGTGATGAACTACGGCGGATTCACCCATCCGCTGTGGTACTGGTTGAATGGCTACACGCAAGGAGCGCATGGCTTCGGCGAAACGGTCAGCGCCCCACCCTGGCCGACCGAAGCGATGGCCGGCATGTGGCTGAGCCGGCTGGCCGTCTTGCCGTGGGCTATCGCGCTGCAACAGTACAACATCCTCGACAGCCACGACACGCCGCGCATTCGCTCGCTCGTGGGCGGCAGGGATGCCCTGCACCGGCTGGCGGTTGCCATCCTGCTGACCTTCCCCGGCGTTCCCGGCCTCTACTACGGCGACGAGGTCGGTATGACCGACATGCCTGGCCTCGGCGCGCGCGCTTGCATGATCTGGGATGAGGACCGACAAGATCGCTCCCTATACGAATTTCACAAGCAGCTGATCCATTTTCGACGGGAATCGACTGCTCTGCAGCGCGGGGGCTTCCAGTTATTGCTGGTCGAGCCGGACACCGTCGCCTACCAGCGCGAGAGCGTGGCTGAGCGCGTCATCGTCGTCGCCCACCGCTCCGAGACCCCGCGCCCGGCTGGCCCGCTGCCGGTGGCGCACGGCGGCGTGGCAGACGGCTCACGCTTCGTAGATCTGCTGACCGGTGTCGAGTTCATAATCGACGCCGGCGCGTTACCCCTGCCGCCCATGCCTCAGGGGGCGATGATCCTTCACGAGGCAAATGCTCACTAAAAGAGCTATCCTCCAACGCGTTTTTGATCTGCTTTATACCCGGTTCGCCTGGGCCTACGACACCGTCAGCAGGGTTGTTTCCTTCGGTCGGTGGCAATCGTGGGGCAAAGCCGCGTTGCCGTACCTGGCGGGGACGCGGGTGCTGGAGCTAGGCCACGGGCCGGGCCATCTGCTGGTGACGCTCGAATCAGGCGGATGGGTTTCTACGGGCATTGACCCTTCCCCACAAATGGGCCGGCAAGCGCGACGGCGAATGCTGGAGCGCGGACTATCGCCCCGTCTCGCCCGCGGCCGCGCGCCGGCGCTGCCCTTCGCCAGCCACTCTTTCGATTGCGTAGTCGCGACTTTCCCCGCGCCCTATATCGTCGAACCTGAAACCGCGCGAGCCATTCACCGGGTATTGCGTCCCGGCGGGCGATTGATCATCGTCCCCGAAGCGGAATTGACCGGCGCAGATCCCGCGTCCCATCTGCTGGAATGGCTATTCCGGATCACGGGGCAGCGCTCCCCTTCCGCCCAGAATAGGAACGCGCCGCCGGAAATCTGGGAAAAGGCCTTCGCGCCGGCCGGGTTCGCCATCGAGGTACACCGCGTCCCGCAGCCGGGCAGCATTGTCATCGTAGTCATCGCCGACCGGCGCAGCGAATGAAATCAGCCAGATCGGCCATTCCTTTTTGGGTGAGCCGCTTCCAGCAATGCGCTCGGAGGCTATGGCGAAGGGCCGGCGGGGTTGGTACAATGGGATGATGATTGAACCACACGAACAGGCAACCAGCGACGACGTCGCCACTCCTCAGGCCGG
>JAACJX010000283.1 GCA_014237545.1 Ardenticatenia bacterium
AGCGGTTCGATAAAGGCCCATTGTTCGTCGGTCAGATTCATTACCCACCTCGTCAGTTCTGGTGGGTAAGAAGATTACATCATTGCTGATTTATGAGATAGCTTCTAATCAAAAGTTTTTGTCTACGGAAAAGGCAAAATTGCTGCAGAAGGAATCGGAACAGTACGTAGAGAATTTCTTCGGCGACTACACACTGCTTCAAGATGGGTGGCGAGCCTAAACGATTTTAGCTGACCCGTCGCTGAAAACTTTGTACATTGAAGTAACCGATTCGTTATAACGTGCCAAGGTAAGGTAATCATGAAACGAATAATCCATTCTTGTTTGCCAAGCTTTCTGATGCTGGTTAGTCTCCTTATAGGATGCAATGCCGGAGAAAATGCTGCTGATGTAGAAATTAACATTCCCGAGACTGAGGTCAGCATCAATTACAATTGTCCGTCTGGAGCCATAACAACTGCCGTCTATAGTATCGAGGATTTGTCTTCCTACATTGTTCACAATTGGGATTATATCGAGCGTTCCGAAGGAGCTCCCCGCGAGTTATACAGCGAAGAAATAGACGCAGTTTCACTCGAAAATGGCCAGGTGGCAGATACGGACTCGGAAGTCACCATCTATTTCGACACCTTCCATAAGAGCGATTGGGTTAGGCTTAACGGGCAATCCTTTGTTCGTCATAATGAAGGCGCATGGGAGAGTATTACTGGCTCAGATTGGGGAATTACGGCAGACGGATTAATGGGAGACAGCTCCGTATTTTACGACAATCTTTACAAGGTACCGTGGGAAAAAAGTGGGCAGCTGGCACCAGAAGCTACCTATTGTGAGCTAAAGCAAGTTGACTGTAGTGGGATCGGTGCATGGCAAATGACCTTTCATATTGTGCCACAGTGGGTGTTTCAAAGCGGCTTTAGTGGCCGACGAAGCGGTGCTTATGAGTACCAAGAAGTACAGGATAGGATTCGAAGCGGTTGGACGTTTCAATCGGCTGATTACAGAGCAACCATAGCAGATCTTTACTCCTCCCCTCGGCTCATAGGAGAATCGGTCCGTACCAAACTTGGCGATGGGGCCAGCAATGTCATGTACGTGACATGGGAGACACAGTGGAGCAACTTCAACGAGCCGGTAACGATCCGCCAACCTTAGCCATAGGAGACCGACAAACGCCCCAACACCTAGCTCAAAACCATTTTGAATGCTTTTCTGGTTTTTCTCGCCTGTTTGGCCCCAGTGAGTTGCGAAGGAGGCGGCCACCAAGGCGAACGATGCAGGATTAGGCTGAGCCCTGCGGAAATGTAACGTAAGGGATTACGGGGGATCTGATCGTCATCTCTCAGCGCCAATCATCTTTTGCTGCAGCAGTTCGCCGGGAACCGCCAGGAAATGCCTGTCGCGGTGGACGAGGATAGCGCCGTGGTGGGCGGCCGTCGCGGCGATGAGAAGGTCGATAGTCGGAACACGGGCGGTTGCAATGTGACGCAATGCCACGGCCCGAAGCGCCACAGGTTCATCGGCGGATAAAACCGATGTGAATAAATCACGGTAATCTTCCAGAACTTGACTAAATTCCTCTTGCCGGTCAAATGACCGCAGGCGCGCGTGCATTTCAACCAAGCTTAAAGCCGAAATTGATACCTTATCCTCTTCGCTTTTCATCAAGGTACTGATTAATTCCCAACCCGGTTCTTGTTGAATGTGGACCAGCCACGCTGACGTGTCGAGTAGATAGATCGACATGTCTAATCGATTTCCTCGTCTTCCCGTTCGCGTTCGCGAATGAGGTCGCCAATCGGATCGCTACCTGGGGGGAATAAATGCGCCCATTTTCCTTCGAGTTGCTTCACTCTTTCGGCGCGGGTCAACATCGGCCGCACAATCAACGTGCGCTCCTTTCCCACCTCAAATTCCAACTGCATCCCCGGTTTCAGCTCCAGTTTGCGAACGATAGCCGCGGGGATGGTAATTTGATTTTTGCCGGTTATTGTTGCTTGGAAGGCCATTGATACTCTCCTTGAATGAATTATATTTCAAGGGGCCGCTTACCGTCAAGGACAACTTTTGATTCAAGGATTGCTGCTTGGTGCTAACACTATTGAACCGCGATTAACAACCATTTTTTGGTCTGCTTTTTACTTGTGATAGAATTCACATCATGGGAGAAGAGCAGTGTTCTCCCATATGTTGTATTTATTGGCGCATCTCGCGCGGTAGGACTATGATCCCGCCAGACTTGCTCGCGAGACTAGCTATCCTACCCGGAACAACAGAGCGCGATTATGGAACAAACTTTAATCGATTTCCTGCCGATCGCCGTCTTGTTCGGCATTGCACTCTTTTTTGCGTTGCTCTTACCCATCTTGTCCCTCAGTCTGGGGCC
>JAACJX010000216.1 GCA_014237545.1 Ardenticatenia bacterium
AGATAGGTGCCCATGGCGATCAGGAAGACCTGGATGGCCCGGCCCGATTGGTTGAGCGTCGTGAAGGCCGTTGACCACAGGTCCGGGTAACCGACGGCGATGGCCAGGCTGGAGTTTTTGGTCAGGTTGAGGTACTGGCTCGTCAGCGGGGGGATGATGACGCGCAAGGCCTGTGGCAGGACCACCAGGCGCAGGCGCTGTGACTCGGACAAGCCGAGCGCNCGGGCCGCCTCCGTCTGCCCCTTNGCCACCGACTGGATGCCGGCGCGGACGATCTCGGCGATGAACGCGCCGGTATAGACGGTCAGGCCGATCAGGATGGCGGCGAAGTTGGGCGACAGCTTAATGCCGCCAACAAAGTTTAGGCCTTCGATACGCGGCACTGAAATCCGAATGGGCACTTCGCGCACGGGCACCAGGACGCTTGGCATCGCCTCGTCGATGGTTGGCTGAGCGGCGGAAAGGGCCGCCTGGGTAGAGGCCATGATATCGCACTCGCCGGCGACGAAAGCGGCCGACACGCCGGCGGNGTTGTTCAGNCGGCTCACGCCGTAGGGGATGTGGGCGCGGCGCAACTCGGCCGTCATGTTCGTCTCGGATTTTTCGTCCCGCAGCACGCATACCTCGACGGTGGCCGCCTCAAGCTGCTCCTCGGTGATGGCGCCGGACTCCAGCGCCGCGTCAATCTCNGACAGGTCATCCAGGCCTAACTCGGCGCGGACGCNNGCTTCCAGGTCGGCAATCTGAGTGATGCCGGCGCTGGCCGGCGCGAGAAANCCCTGATTATCCGCCGCCANGGCCGAGGCGATGAACCACCCCGGAATGGCGACCGCGAGGAACGCCACCAGCATCCACAGCGGGCGGTTGGCGTCCCGCTCCGTCTCGCGCTCGCGGCGGCCGAGCCACCACCANACGGCCGCGGCCAGCCCCGCCCCCGCCACAAGNAAGATCANCCAGGTCGAGAAGGAAGGCATCAGCACCGGCCACGGCAGGTCGATACCCCGCTGGCTGAGAAAGATCGGCAGGCCAAAGGGCTGGATCGCTTCCCGAATGGGCGGAAAGGCCAAAATGACGGCAAAGAACAAAAAGAAGAGTTGGAGCAACAGNGGCGTGTTGCGAATGATGTCCACGTACCAGCGGGCCACCCCGCTGATCAGCCAGTTGGAAGAGAGGCGAGCGATGCCGGTCAGCGTGCCCAGGACCGTGGCAAAAATAATACCTAGAATCGAAACCTTGAGCGTATTGAGCGCGCCGACCANCAAGGCGCGAGCGTATGAGTCGCTGGGATCGTAGGGGATGAGCGATTCGGANATGGCGAAAGACGCGTCCAGGCGCAAGAAGTCGAACGCGCAACGGACGCTGCTCGTGCCATCGGCGCACAGGAACTGGCTGCCGCCGAGGGTGGACATGTTCTGCGTGACGTTGCGCGCCACCCAGGAGAAGCCGGCGATGACNACGATGAGAAAAGCGATCTGGGCCAGCACGCCCAAGACCCGAATGTCCCGCCAGAACGGGACTGACTCCGAGCGCTGGGGCGCTGGCGGCGTTAGTTCAGTCATGAGCGCGCCTCCTGTTGGCCGCTACGTCGGCCGCGGCTGCTGATTTCGCGATTGGAAAATGGGTGTGGCCCAGCGGATGACGCCGGGCCACACGCGCCAAATAAATGACTAACGGAACGGCGGGGCGTACTGGATGCCGCCCTCGGTGGTGTACAGCGCGTTCAGGCCACGGGGCAGGTTGAACGGCGTGTCCGGACCGAGGTTGCGGTCGTAGATCTCGCCGTAGTTGCCGACCTGCTTCACGATCTGGTAGCAGAAGTCGTTGCTGATNCCCATGGCCACGCCCAGGTCGCCGGCTTCGCCGAGCAGGTTCTGGATGACCGGATCTTCGCCNCCCAGGAAGCTGTCGACNTTGGNCGANTCGATACCCATTTCTTCNGCGGCGATGGTGCAGAAGACNGACCACTTGACGATGTCGAACCAGTTGTCGTCGCCGTGGCGCACGGCCGNGGCCAGCGGCTCCTTGGACATGGTCTCATCGAGGATGATGTGCGCCGCCGGATCGGCCAGCAGGAGCTGCTGCGACACGAGGCCGGACTTGTCGGTCGTGAAGCCGTCGCATTGGCCCTGATCATAGGCCTCGCGGGTGGCGTCGGCGTCATCGAAGACGACGGGGGTGAACTCGACGCCCATCGCGCGGTAAACGTCGGCCAGATTCTTCTCGGTCGTCGTGCCGGACTGGACGCAGATCGTGCCGCCTTCCAGACCTTCCAGCGAGTCAATGCCCCTGTCGGCGCGCACCATCATGCCCTGGCCGTCGTAGAAAGTGGTGGGGGCAAAGTCGAGGCCGAGGGATGTATCGCGGCTGATCGTCCAGGTGGTGTTGCGGCTGAGGACGTCGACCTCACCCGACTGCAGGACGGGGAAGCGCTCGTTGGCCGTGGTCGGCCGGACTTCGACGGCATTGGCGTCGCCCAATGCGGCGACGGCAAAGACTTTGCAGAAGTCGATGTCGAAGCCCTCAAATTCATTGGTGTCGGGGTTGATGTAACCAAACCCGGGAACCGACTGGTTGCCCGCGCAGCGGAGCGTGCCGCGCGCGCGAACCGTCTCCAGCGTGTTGCCGGTAGCGGCGGCGGGCGCCTCGGTAGCCGCATCGGCCGGGGCCTCAGTGGCCGCGGGGGCCGCTTCGGTGGCGGCTGATTCGGCTGGCGCCTCAGTCGGAGTCGCCTCCTGGGTGGTGCCGCCACAAGCCGCCAATGCCAGCGCAAATACCGCCAGCAGAATAAAAAACAAACTCAGTCGCGCTTTCATCTCTATTATCTCCTCCGAAACTAGTAGATCTGTCGCCCTGATGGGCCTGCTCGCTGAAATAGTTCCTGGTGTTCAGTTATAAACGTTCTGTTATTTACGCATTCCCTCCTCTCTGCCGGGCTTACCGCGGATCGAGCCGACGGGTTGTTAGCGCACTACCAAACCACTTTCGAGCCGCGCTGGTTTCTCTGGGCGCGCGAACTGGCTGACTGGATGCTGACTCGCTTTCCGGATGAGGGCGGTGGGTTCTTCGATACATCGGACGACCAC
>JAACJX010000201.1 GCA_014237545.1 Ardenticatenia bacterium
GGGCCATCCGTCGGCGTGCTGGTTCGCGGCCGGCGCGGGTACGGCTTCATGCCGAACTGTGTCAGGGCGACCGCGCCCAGGCCGATAGACAGCATCACGAAGGTCAGAATCCCCCCGATGACGCCGAAGGATATCCAGCCCAGGACCTCGACGATGAAGGTCAGCAGCGCCGTGCCCAGCGCGGCTGAGCGGACAATGCGGTCGCCGCTCTTGCCACGGCCGAAGAGCCGCAGCCCAAGCCACGTTCCGACCGCGATCCAGCCCAGGAACAGCCCGACCACCAGGGCCAGCCCCAGCAAGAACATAATCGGGAAGCCCAGCAAGCCGATGCAGACGAACGTCAGGATGATCGACACCGGGATGAGCAAGACGATCAGCGAGGGCACAGCGACGGCCGTCAGCGCGCCGGCCATACCGCTCACCATCGACTTGTCCCGCGCCGTGGCGACGATCTGCCGCAACTGGTTGGGCATGATTGCCGCCGTCAGCAGCCCCAGGAACCCGAACAGCAAGCTACTGGCGAGAATACCGAAGAACTGCGCGGTCGCGTTGCGGAAGGTATGCTCCGGCCCGCGCGCGCTCGGCACGCTGGGCAGAACCGGCGCCTCCGGATGAGCCGGCATCTCTGGCATGGCCGGCATCGTCGGCATCGGCGCGATCTCGGGCAGTTCTAGCCCGGGCACGTTCTGGAACTCGCGGAAAAACGGCGCCAGCTCGGCCAGGGGCGCAATTTCCAGGCTCTGGATGGCGGTGCAACTGCCGGACGGGCGATCGCGGAAGCCATCGCCCGTGGCTTGTCCGTTCAGCAGAACGCACTCGCCGGTGATATGGGCGTCGGCCCCGGCCACCAGGTCGCCGTTGAACAGCGTCAGGCTGCCGTTGACCTGGCCGTCGACGAAGGCGTCGCCGTTGAACACGGCAACATCCCCGTTGACCACGGCCCCGGACTGAATCTGCAGATCGCCGTCGAAGACCACGACGTCGTTATTGACGACCTCGTTGGTCTCGATGATCGTATCGAACAGCGGGGCGGCAAAAGCCACCGGGCCTAGCGCCACGAGCAGCAGCGCCGCCAAAATTATGGATATTAGGACACTTCTCTTCATTTCACTGCTCCTTGCAGATCATGTTTCCATTACTCCTGCGTCCTGTAATACTAGTTACGTGAAGCGGCGCCATTGGGTTGCACGAGCAACCGCTGGAAAACGCCGCCCCACAGGAACACAAGACCGGCAAGGATGATGAACCACCCGATCAGGGTGGGTTGTTCGATTACAAAACGCCCCGCGCCGACTATCAGCGCCTCGATGACCGTGGCCACGGCTCGGCCCGCACCGGTGAGCGAGGACCACACGCCGCCCAGCAGTTCGGGGCTACTCAGGATAGGCGCGTAGCGAGCGATCAGGAACAGGCCGACGACCAGCGGGAAGATGCCGCTGAGCAGCAAGACGCCGTACGCCGCCCCCAGCGCCACACGCCGCGCGCGCCGGTTCGGCAGACGAGCCAGCGTGCGCTCGGCGAAATCGACGGCCGGCATCAGCATTGGCGTCTGGCGCAACAGCAGCTCGNTGGCCATCAGCGCCCGCCACTCCCGATTGCATTCAGGACACGCGCGCAGGTGANCCTCCAGCTCGGTGTGCTCGCTTGCCGCAAGCTCACCATCGAGCGCGTCCATCATCAGTAGATAGTATCTCTCTTCGTGCTCCATCTCATCTCTCCAACGAAATAGCTTCCCCAACCTTTCGTTTTCCCGCCATCGCTAGACGGCTACCTCCGCCTCGGCCATCGCCGGCGCCATGCCGCGCTCCAGGCTGGCGTCGGCCAGAATGCGCCGCGCCCGAAACAATCGCGATTTCACGGCGCTGACCGTCGTTTCCTGTACTTCGGCGATCTCCTCGTATGACATGTCGTACCAGTAGCGCAACACCACCGCCTGCCGATACTCCTCCGGCAGCGCGCTCATCAGGCTCTGGACCATCTGCTCGCGCTCCTGGGCCATGTATTCCGCCTCCGGCCCCTTGTTGTTGTCGCTATGCAGCGCCGGATGGGGCGGCAGCGGTTCGTCGATTGATAATAATACGGCTCTGCGCTTGCGGATCTGGTCAATACAATAGTTTGACGTGATCGACAATAGCCAGGTGCTGAACTTGTGCGCCGGGTCATAGCTGTCGAGACGGGTATAGGCCCGGATGAAAGCTTCCTGCGCGGCCTCTTCGGCTTCGCCGGAGTTGCCCAGCATACGGTAGGCAAGGTTGTAGACCGGCCCCTGGTACGCCTCAATTAACTGCCCGAACGCATTTTTGTCGCCGCGCCTGGCTTGTTCAAGCCAGACCTGCTCTTCNTTCAACGTTCCAATCTCCTAAGCTATTCATACACTATACGGAAGCGGCCGCCGAAGGTTTCGCGACCAGGCAAATGGCGAACTCCCGCCGCGCCACGTTCCATATCGCGGACTCTGCGGCCCGCGTCCGGAATGGGCTGTGCTACCCCTTTCCATCAATGTTGGGATGCATCCCTTCATCTACCCATTATCATCATCTTATATTAGAAACATATTGACCGGAGTGTTTTACTTATCAGGCCGGGTGTATACAGATTGTGAGGCGGAGGAACGCGGAACACACGGAGGGCGGACGCGGAGCGAACAGCGGACAAAAGGCTTAACTTCGGGCGCTCCGGACCACTCAGCGTGCTCCGCGTTCCTCTGCTTTACAAGGAAGAGCCCGTTGGCAATGACTTGTTCGCAGATGACCAACGGCCGATATCCTGTTAAAATTCAGCCATCTTACCTTCGAGCAGACCCGGCGCGGCCGCGGCCATCTCGAACCAGATTGAACCATATGGCCCAACTAGAAAGGAAATCGCTGCCGTCCAGCCTCTATACGGAAGAGTACTTCCTGACGGC
>JAACJX010000066.1 GCA_014237545.1 Ardenticatenia bacterium
ACTCCAGGTCAAACCGGTGAACCTGGAGTTGTTACAGCGGCGGATCGCGCTGGACGAAAAGGGAGAGCCGGGGGGTAAGGGAGTGGGGAAGCAGGGGCGGATGCTTGTACTCTTGAGCCAGGCCACGACCGGCGAGAACGTGCGGGCAGAGCTCATCGCGACGAGTGACGAAAAGCCTGATATAAGCAATCTATCCACCTTGCCTTTTATCTCCGCTCTTCGCGTTCCCCCTGATCACCAGCTGCTACTGATCACGTCCCGCTACCGCTTCTTCCTGATAACGGCGCGGCAACTGGCGGACTTGCGAGAGGCCGGGCTGGATATCGAGAATATCCACCGCTTCGCGGCGCGGGAGACCGTTGTCGCGGTGGCCGACTGGTCAACGGCCCGCGAGCAGGAGCGCCTGTTGCTGGTCACTTCCACCGGCTTCGCCCGCGCCTATCCGCTTGATTCGCTGCGGCCGGCCATTGAAGCCCCGGTGCCGCTATCTTTCGACAACCCGCCGCCCGGCGTGCCGGTGCTGGCCCAGGGCGTGGCGCGCGACATGGACGTTGTTATCGTCACCGAGAGCGGCCGCGGCGCGCGCTGGCCCCTCTCCCGGATTCCCCTGACGGGCATCCAGGCGCTCAACCCCGGCCGCGACGAGGCCTTCGACCGCGTGACGGCCGCGCTGGCGGTGGGGCCCAGCGAGGAGATCGTCTTGCTGCTCGAGGATGGGTATGCGCGCCGTCTGAAAGTCGGGTGGGTTCCCGAGCCGTTGAAGGCCAACGGCAAAGCGAAAGCCCTGGCGGCCCGCAGGGCGGCGGCGGTGGCCCTGGCGACTGCCGGGCCGGTGAGTCTTGTCACCGACCGGCGGCTGGTGTCGGCCGACGGCGCTGCGCTGCCGCTGGAAGAGGGCACGAAGACGACGCGACTGGTGAAGCTGGCAGAAGGAGAACAGGCGGCGGCGGTAGTGCATGATTAGATAGATGATTGGATGGTATGGCCCTCTTTTTCGCGGGCGAGGTAACCAACATGAACCGATGAGCCCGCCAGTCCGCAAGCGCTTGAGCGGGNNGCCCGTTCCTTCTGATCGCTATAACAGCAAACACGCCTCGGCCGCCAGCCAGAGCAGCTGCTCGCGGATCGAACGGCGGTCGCGCCATTTGCGGCCGTCCCACTCCTCGCCGCTCAGATCATCCCCGCTGTAAAGAATTTGCCCNACGGTGACACCGCGGAAGNGGCCGACAGCGAACAAGGTGGCCGCCTCCATCTCCACCGTCAGGCACCCCTCTGCCCGCCGCCGGGCCACCCGCGCTGCCGTTTCGCGGTAGAAGGCGTCGGTGGTCCACGTCTTGCCGACGACATAGGGGACGCCGTGTCCATGCAGGGTCGTCTCGATGGCGACAAGCGCCTCCGGCGACGGGGCGACCTCGCGCGAGGGAGGCAGGTAGTGGTACGAGGTCCCCTCGTCGCGCACGGCCGAATCGGGCACGACGAGGTGGCCGACGACGAGGCTTCGCTCCAGCACNCCCGCGCCGCCGCAGGCGATGAACTTGCGGCAGCCGAGCGCGATCAACTCGTCCATAAAGCCGCCGGCCAGCGGCGCGCCGACGCCGGGATGCATGAGCGTCACCGACTGGCCGTCTACGTCCAACGCGTAGACCGGGTTCGGTCCCATCTCCGAGCCGAGCGTATAGACGACGCGCAGCAATCCCTGCTCACGCAGGCTGTTGATGACGTCCTGGAAGAAGCACAAGACGCAATGTGGCGGAATATCGATCGGCGAGAGCACATGCGACGGTTCGATCAGCGCGTCGGGGCTGTGGTCATATTCGAGGATAGGAAAATCGTGTTCTTCCATGGGTCAGTAATTGGTTGAGTTTCAGACAATTGGCGCCGATGGGGAGAATACTGCAATAACGCCAGGTATGATTGATAGCCCGGCTTATCGCCGAAATGGTGGGAAGGGTTTACGGGAGAGGCGGGAGTTCGAATGTCCCGTCCGGCCGGTGCGGGAAGGGGATAACGTGCGTGACCGCGTCCAGATTCAGCGGGCCGTAGATGTGGGGGAAGGCGACCCCGGAGTTGTAGCTATCTTCGTAGACAAGCTCGGCCGCCAGCCGCTCAGGATCGATAACCAGCAGGACCAGGTCATCTTGCCCTAGGTAGAACTCATTGGCCGGACCCAGCACCTGCTCTCGCGTCGAACAATGGATGAATCCCTCTTGCGCCAACGTGTCCAGCCGGTAATCGCCTGCCGCTTGGGCGGTCTTCCAGTCGGACAGGCGCGTGATGTGGAGGATCATGACTCATAATTATCACAATTTTATGGCAACTGTCTAGTGGCTGGAGCGAAATTTATGGGAATATCACGCCGGATTGTCGATCGGTTCATGCAGGAATCTGTTGCGAATCTCTATTGACAAAACTACTAACCCGTTTTATATTATTGATTATTATTACTAACCTGTTTACTAATTTAAATCAGGAAGGCAATTATTACCGGCAACCACCGTTCATTGAGCCAAGAGATGCTATATGTCCGTGCGTAACGCGATCCTGGGCCTGCTGGCGCAACAGCCGCGGCATGGGTACGAATTGCGCGCGGCCTTCGAAGCCCTGATTGGCGGTGACGAGATCTGGAGCGTCAAACCGGCCCAGATCTATACGACCCTGGCTCGCCTCGAGGAGGCGGGACTGGTCCATCAGGATTGCGTGGAGCAGGACGGCGGCCCGGAGAAACGCATCTACAGCCTGACGCCGGGCGGCCGCCGCGAGCTGGCGGAATGGTTCGGCACCGGCATTGCCGCCGAGCACCAGCGCGACGAGTTTTTCGTCAAGCTGATGGTCAGTCTTTACAACGACGAGATCGATCCTTATCAGGTGATTCGGGCCCAGCGAAACCGGCTCTATCAGGATTTGCATGCCCTGACGACGCGCCGCAATCAGATCGACGCCCGGCGCGAGTTGGCGCAGATATTCTTGCTCGATAAGTCGATTATGCACCTNGAGGCNGACCTGCGNTGGCTCGATTTGCTGGAGGCGCGACTGGATGACATCCGTCGCCAGCCNCTGCCGCAACCGCAAGTGAAACCGCGCGGCCGGCCGAAGAAAANGTAGGGGCAGACCTATGTGTCTGCCCAATAGAGGGTACGCATGCAAATGCGCCCGTACTGAAGATAATCAGGAGAAACCATGTCCCTCATATCCGCTGTCAATCTCACCAAGGTNTATGGCTCCGGCGATACGGCCGTTCGGGCATTGGACAATGTGTCCTTNCAGATCGAGCCGGGCGAGTTCGTCGCCGTTATGGGNCCGAGCGGCTGCGGCAAGTCCACGTTGCTGCATCTGCTCGGCGGGTTGGACCGGCCNACCAGCGGCACGGTCACCATCGACGGGCGGGAATTGTCCGGCCTTACCGACGCCGCGCTCACGGAATTGCGCCGCCACAAGATTGGCTTCATCTTCCAGTTCTTTAATCTCATCCCCGTCCTCAACGCGGTCGAAAACGCGGCGTTGCCGATGACGCTCGACGGCGTGCGGCAGGCAGAGGCCAAGGAGCGGGCGACCGATTGGCTGCGAAAGGTTGGGCTGGATGAGCGCCTGGATCATCGACCCGACCAGCTTTCCGGTGGCCAGCAACAACGCGTCGCCGTGGCCCGCGCCCTGGCGTCCGACCCGGCGTTGATCCTGGCCGACGAGCCGACCGGCAACCTCGNCACGCGCTCGTCGGAAGATATCGCCGCCCTGCTGCGCCAAATCGCCAACGAATGGGGGCGGGCGGTGGTTGTCGTGACGCACGATCCGCGCATCGCCGCCCATGCCGACCGGATCATCTTCCTGAAGGATGGTGCGATTGTCGACCAGACGATCCTGGAACCCCGCGACGGCCACAATCAGCAGATGGTGACCGAGAAAATTCTGGCCATCGGCGACTAGCGCGACACACAGGGCATGGAAATATCATGAACATCCAGACCACACTTGCCCGCCGCTATCTGGCCGGGCGCAAGCTTCGCACATTCCTGACCACGCTGGCCATCGTCTTTGGCGTGCTGGTCATCTTCGGCATGAACTCGATCCTGCCGGCCTTTGTCCAGGCCTTTCAGGCCAACACCCTGGCCGCCGCCGGCGAGGTCGACGCGACCGTCACGCTCAAAACGGGTGACGTGTTCGACGCTGCCTTGCTGGANGAGGTCGCCGCGATAGATGGCGTTCGCGCCGTTTCCGGTTTCCTCAATCGGGCCGTCAACCTGCCGCCGGACTACTTCGATGGCGACGCGTCGCAGCCCGATNCCGCCAGCGCTCTGGCCATTACGGGTATCGATATCGACCGGGCCACGGCAATCCACGCCTACACGATGCGCGATGGCCGTTTCCTGCAAGNTGGCGATNCCGACGCAACAGTCATCAGCCAGTCCCTCAGCGAAGCGCTGGGGCTGTCCGTGGGGGATGCGGTTACCGTGCCGACGGCCGTCGGCGAGGCGACGCTGACCATCGTCGGCATCTTGCCNCCGCGCCTGATGCCCGGCAACGAGGAACTGCTCGTCACCTTGCCGCAGGCCCAGGCNATGCTCGATATGCCCGGCCGCGTCAATACCATCGAGGCCAACTTCGATACGCTCGATGAAACCNGNCGGGCNGNAATTCGCGACANTATCCTGGCCGCGCTGGGCGATCAGTTTCAGATTGGCGCCCTGGAGAGCAACTCGGAGCTNCTGGCGAATCTGGAGATCGCCCAGGCGATCTTCAGCCTGCTGGGACTGCTGGCCCTGCTGATGGGCGGCTTCATCATTTTCAACACNTTCCGCACCGTGGTGGCCGAACGTCGCCGCGATATAGGCATGCTGCGCACGCTGGGCGCGAGCCGCCGCACTATCTTCGGCATCATCCTGACCGAGGGACTGTTCCAGGGGATCATCGGCACGGCCATCGGGCTGGTGTTGGGCTATCTGCTGGGCGCGGTGTTGCTGGTGTCTTTGGGCTCNTTCATGGGCCGCTTCCTCAATGTGCAGGTCGGCAGGCCNGTCATATCGCCCGGATTGGTCATCGGCAGCATCGTGGTNGGCGTNGGCATGACCCTCCTGGCGGGGTTGATTCCCGCNCTGAGCGCGACCAAGGTGACCCCGCTCGAAGCGTTGCGGCCGTCGGTGGGGGCGCTTTCGTTGCGACGGATGGCCGGCGTCGGCTTCTGGGCCGGCGTGACGATGATCGTCCTGGCTGTCATCGCNTTGCTGACCCGCAATATCGCGCTCATCGGCGTCGGCGGCGTGCTCTTCGTCGTCGGGTTGATCCTGGTCGCCCCGGCGCTGGTCAACCCCATTGCCCGTCTCTTTAGCGCGCTCCTGGCAGTTATATTCGCTCGTAGCGGCACGGCGCAGCTGGCCGAGGGCAACCTGTCGCGCCAGCCGACGCGGGCCGCCATCACTGCCTCGACGACGCTGATTGGCATGGCCATCTTGATCATGGCCGCCTCAATTGTATCCAGCGTCTACCTGGGCTTCGGCAACGTCATGCGCAAGAGCCTCGGCAGCGACTATATCCTGGTGCCGCCGTCGGTTGCCGTCTGGGGAATGAATGTCGGCGCGTCGCAAGACCTGGCTGACGAGCTGCGGGCCATCGATGGCGTTTCGGTTGTCAGTTCCCTGCGGTTCGCGCCGGCCCAGAAGCCGACGCCGGCCATCCGTCGCAACGAAAGCGCCCCCACCGACGGCCGCAACGCTTCGAGCGGGGTCA
>JAACJX010000089.1 GCA_014237545.1 Ardenticatenia bacterium
CGAGTCTGAGCGGGCGGAATTGATGGAACTCATCATCGCCGGGCTTCCCAACAAGGCGCCGGAGCAGAAGCCGAAAGTCATCCAGTCAATGCGCGAGCGGGTCCGGACCACGTTCGACGGTCGCGCGCCGCGGGTGCTGGACCCGTTCGCCGGCGGCGGCTCCCTGCCGCTGGAGGCGGCTCGGCTGGGGTGCGAGGCCTACGCGATGGACCTGAACCCTAACGCCGTGCTGACGCTGCTGGCAACGGTCGACTACCCGATGCGCTTCGCCAAGACGCAATTCCCCCTGCCTCCGCGGGATGAAGATGCCTTTACCCTAGAGGGTACGCCGCCGCGGAAGGGCGACCTGGTGCGGGCCGTAGACGAATGGAGCCGGTGGGTATTGGACCAAGTCAGGCCGAAGCTGGAGCCGTACTACCGGGATGCCGACGGTCACACCATCATCGCCTACTTCTGGGCCAGGACGGTGCGCTGCCCTAACCCCAGTTGCGGTGGTGAAATCCCCCTAGTGGGCCAACGTTGGCTCAGCAAGCGCAAGAATGGCCAGACTATTGCATACCGATTAATTCCGCAGCCGGACAAGAAGCTAGTTGTTGAACTTCTAAATGGCGCGAAAGCGNATGCCGATAAGCCAAATGAAGGCACTATGGCCCATGGCTCGGTGCAATGCCCCTTCTGCCCCACAATCGTCTCGCCTGTTCAAGTGAAAGAACAATTTACAACTGGAAAGGATGGCCGGATCCTATTAGCTGTGGCTTACAAACAAGATGGTGAAAGCGGCACGGCCTTCCGCGCGGTGACAGAAGACGACTGGCAGCGGTTTGCAGCGGCGGCCGAGGCCCTGTCTCTCGCAGAAGCAGCCCATGACGATCCCTTCTTGCCACTTATTCCAGATGAACCTCTGCCGGAACAGTCTCGGGGCAATAACCTAGGCCGTTACGGTATCTCTACCTGGGGGAAGGCTTTCAATCCACGACAATTGCTCTCTCTGACCACTTTCACCAAGACAATTCATGATGCATATCATTTGATTTTAAAGCAAGGGGCTAGTGCAGCGGAGGCGCAGGCCATCGCACTATACACTTCGTTGGCGCTTAGCCGAATGTCACAACGTTTGTCAGAGATTACTCGCTGGAACAATAAGAGAGATACGATCGAATCTGCCTCTGCTGGTCATAGGCTGCCAATGCTATGGGATTACGGAGAAGCAAACCCTCTGAGTGGCGGCTCCGGAAGTTGGGAAAATACTTCGGGGTGGGCACTAGAAAGTATTCGTCGAATCGTTGGCGCGGCGCCGCTCCCTACCACTGTACAGTGGGGAGACGCTACGAAACTTCCCTTTGAGGAAAACAGCTTTGATGCTGTCATGACTGACCCACCCTATTACGACAGCGTCTCTTACAGCGACCTGGCTGACATGCAGTATATATGGCTCCATCGCGCCCTAGGCGACATTCTGCCCGAGTATTTCCCCGGCCCGCTGACGCCCAAGAAGGCGGAGATCGTCCAGGAGAATAGCCGCCACAAGAACGGCGCGGCGGCGCGGGCCTTCTTCGAGGAGCGGATGGGACTGGCGCTGGCCGAGATCCACCGCGTCCTGCGGCCGGACGGCATCGCGATGATCATGTACGCCCACACCGAGACGGCCGCCTGGGAGACGCTAGTAGGCGCGCTCATCGGCGCTGGCCTGCAGGTGACCGCTTCGTGGCCGGTCAACACCGAGACTACCAGCCGCCGTGAGTGGTTGGGTGCAGCCGTGTTGCAGGCCACCATCTTTCTCATCTGCCGCAAGCGGACGGAGAAGCGCGTGGCCTACATCGACGAGATCCTGCCCGAAATGCGCAAGGAGGTCCAGAGCTCGCTGGCCCGTTTCTGGGCGGCGGGCATCGGTGGGGCCGACTTCTTCATCAGCGCCATCGGCCCGGCTCTGTCGGTCTATTCCCGCTACGACGAGGTTCGTTACGGCTCCGGACAGCGCGTCTCCATTGCCAATTTCTTGACCCTCGTGCGTCAGGCAGTCGTGGACTACTCGCTACAGCAAGCCTTGCGCGGCGTGGACCTGGGCGAGGTCGACCGCGAGACGCAGTTTGCCTTACTGTGGCGCTGGACTTACGGCCACAAAGAAGTGGAAACCGGCGCGGCGCGGCTGCTGGACAAGGCCACCGGGGTGGAATTGCATGAGCTAGAGAAACGTGGCCTGCTGGGACGCGTCGACGAGAACAAACGCATGGTCCTCTTCGGGCCAATGGAGCGCCCTGGCGTGGTCGAACAGACGCTGACCCGGCTGCGCGCCGGCAACGTCCCTCTGATCGATATCATTCACACCGCCGATCTCCTTTGGAATGACAACCGGCGCGATGAATTGAACGAGCTATTGGCCGGGCAAGACGAATCATTGCGCAAGGTGGCCCAGGCGCTGGCCGAGATCCAGAAGAACGGCCATCCGGAGCGCCGCATGACCCTGGGCTTTCTGAACGCCTGGACGGCGGGTCGGCAGGCCAAGGAAAAGCCAGCCAATCAGCTCGCGCCGGATGGCGGGACGCAGTTAAGCCTGGGCTTTGAAGAGGTTGAGGAACGGCGCTGAAGCGTCTGACTACGAACGGGAGAGAATGATGGAATTGACACCCTGGTGGCAAGGCGCCACACTTCACAGTAATATCAGCAGCGGCAAGGTCAATGAGGCGCTATTCGAGGCCAAGTTAGGTGAGGCGANCCAGGATCGCGGCCCGGACGAGTACCGCCTGGCGGAGAAGTTCTTCGAGAAGACCTTTTTCACCGCCGGGCTGCGCGGGCTGTTGCTGGATATCCTCCACACGCTGAACGGCCAACGCTCGGCCAACGCCATCGTCAACCTCAAGACCAGCTTTGGCGGCGGCAAGACCCACACCGAGTTGGCCGTCTACCACCTGTTTGCCCATCCGGAAGAATCGATGCGCGTGCCCGAAGTTCGCGCCCTGGTGAAGGAAGCGGGCCTGGATGCTCCACCCGCTTGCCGGGTTGCCGTCCTGCCGGGGACGAACCTCAGCCCGACCGGGCGCAAGACTGACGACGGCTTACAGATCCGCACGCTGTGGGGCGAGACGGCCTACCGTTTGGGCGGGCGCGAGGCGTTCGCGCTGGTGGCCGAGGAAGACGCGCAGTTGGTTTCGCCCGGAGAGGACAAGCTGCGCCAGGTGCTTGAGAGCGTCGGGCCGTCGCTTATCCTGCTGGATGAGACCTTGCACTATGTCGATAAAGCCTCAGCCATCACCAATAATATAGACGATCTGGCCAAGCAGACGGTGGCTTTTCTGCGGGAGTTGACCGGTGTTGTTGACAGTTTGGGGCGCAGCATGCTGGTCGTCTCGCTAACCGCCAGCCGCATGGACCAACTGAGCCCGCGCGCCCAGGACTGGCTGGAGCGAATGGAGCACCACGTCAACCGCCTGGCCCACCCCTGCACGCCGATCGAGGGCACGGAGATCCACGAGGTGGTCCGTCGCCGTCTGTTTGAAAAGGTTGACGAAAATGTGGCTGTCGCCGCTGCGAACCGTTACCACCAGCTGTACGCGGGGATGGCTGGCCTACCGGGCCAATACGTCACGGCCGCCTATCGCGACCTGATGCGGCGCAGCTACCCTTTTCATCCGGAACTGATCACCGTTATCTACGAACGTTGGGGGGCCAAGCCGGGTTTCCAATTGACCCGCGGCACCTTGCGCTTTCTGGCGCTTGCGCTCCAGGACCTCTGGCAGCATCGCGAGAGCATCACGCCGGACCTGATTCAGATGGGCCACGTGTCGGCCAGCGACAGCGCTGTACGGGCCATGATTCGGGACATCGCCGGCGATCCGCAGTGGGAGTCGGTGATCGGCTCGGACATCGCCGCGCCGACAGTTAGCGAGAGAGTGCAGCCGGCCAAGGCCGAGATCATCGACCAGGAGCGCCGCGACGGATTGAGCCTGGCCAGGGCGCTGGCAACGACGATCTTGCTTTACTCCGTGGGCGGTGGCGAGACCCCGGAAGCTACGCGCCAGGAAATTCGCCTTTCTTGCGCCCGGCATGACGTCAACGAGGCCACGTGGGATGATTTGTTAGAGAAGTTCCGCCGACGGCTGTTCTATCTCTACTATGATGAGGCCAAGTACCAGTTTCGCAAGGAGCCTAATGTCACCAGCCTGCACCACACGTACCGGGTTAATATCGGCGAAAGTGATGAGATCGATGCCTACATCAACAAGAAGATGCTGGAAAAGGCGCTCGGCGTCGGCAGCGAGTCGGCTGGTTTCGCCGACGTAGTCTATCTGCCCGCTCGAAAAGTAGAGCGTGATGACGAAGCGCTCAAGCTGGTGGTTCTCGGTTTCGANCATCCNCTTGAAGATGGCAAGTTTCCGGACGAGACACGCCGAACGGCGATGGAGATCCTGGAACGCCATGGTCAGGTTCTGCGCCAGTATCGCAACACGCTCATCTTTTGCGCGCCGGACAAGGAATCGGCCGAAAGGGCTCGCGAACTGGCCGCCGATTATCTCAGCTGGCGCAAGATTCAAACCAACCCCGACGATTGGGATCGGATTGGCGGGCAGCAGGAACTGGTCAAGACGCAACTGAGCGAGACGGAAGGCGCCACGTTGCAGGCCATAACCAACGCTTATAACTACGCCCTCGTGCCCGCTGAAGACAAAAGCACGGCCAAGCTGGCGCTGCAGCCGGTGCCCCTGGGCACCTACGGGCCGGGCAAGTACGTCGCGCCGATGGTATGGGACAGCCTGACAGCCAAAATATCGCAGAGCCAGTGGCTGCTGAAAGAGTTGACGGCGGAAACTTTCCTTGAACGTTACGGTCGTAAGGCGTGGCCGGAGTCTGAGAAATATGTAACGACGGCTCAATTGTGGGAACGTTTTACGACCCAGGTTGGCTTACCCATCCTGACCCGCGAGGGTGTGCTGCTCGAGATGCTCCGCCAGGGGGTTTATGAAGGGGTTCTGGCCATCGGCTTGTTAGTCGATGCGGCAGGCTCCCGAGCCGAGCGCGACAGCTACGTACAGCTCCATTTCAAAGAGGGGTTGATGACAAATGTACCCCTCATCGGTGAGCGCTGGATCGTCATGCGGCCGGAGGCGTGGGGAGAGATAGCCGAGCAGCCGGAGCGGGTGACGGTTGAGGACATCCTAGAGGCCGTGGAAACACTTAGAGGGAGTCAGCCGTCCGTCAGTGCCAAAGGCGTCTACCAGATTGTGAAGACCAAGCACCCTCATGGCATCGATAACGTATCCTATGTCGAGGCCGTTCAGAAGGTCTTGAAGGAAAACCAGTTAAGCTACAAGGAGGACGGTCAGACCCTGTCTCAAGTAGCCGTTGATGACCCTGAGGCGCTGGCCGGAGAATTTTTCAAGGACACTACTGTCAAACTGAAAACCCAAGACGGTCGGACGATTGTCATTCGGGGCTCGATCGACCCAGGCAAAGATTTCGCGTCCTTATTTCAGAAGATCGTCAAACCCTTATCCAACCAGAATCCGACCTCGATGGGGATGGAGTTAACCATCACGGCGCAGTTCAATGAAGACCCTGGAAGCGGTCTAGATGTGATCCTAGACGACGCGTTTGATCATAACGCATTTCCGGGGTTGAGGAGGGAGGATAGTAAGGGGGAATAGAGTTCAGCCGTTTCGCGCGTCGTCGATAATACGGTTAATAAGCTCAAATATTGCAATGAAAGCGGTCCAATCGAGATCGTCGAACCCATCTTTGCGGCTAAGAATGTTTTCTGCGTAATCGTCCTTTGAGAGCGCCTTATTATCATGTGCTTCATTGTAGACGTACTGGTCGATAATCTTGAGGGAGCCTTTTATCTTGCCGAGCTCTCTACAGCTCAAGCGCGAATCTGCTAAATGACGCCCGGATTCAGGGTGAAACTCATTACTGAGAAATAAGCGTCGTCCCGACTCATCTAGCCTGCGCAGATCTTCATCCTTGTAGTACATTTCAATTGAGACGCCCGTAGAGTTCTTTCTATGTTCAGGCACAAGCAATGCCATCGAATAAACGTTGTCGTTCCACTTCCGGTAACCTTCTTCATCGCTTGACACTTTCTTAACGGTATCGAAATTGTCACTATCAAATACATATATATGCAGTTGGGATTGTGGGAACCTTGCATCTGCCTCGAGTTCACTTAACAGCCTTTTCTCTCCAACTGGGTCTTCCCTTTCATGAAAGTCAAGATTAAGGTTCTTATCAATTCGACCGAGGCTTAGCAATCCTTCTAAAGCTGCCTTGAGATGCTTCCAATCAGTCTTGCCTTCTGTGATTATGATCGGTTTGATTGCCTCTGGCCCCGCGATATATTCGCTTGGTGTTTCTGTTGAGCCACTCTCGCCTCCGCGCTTCCGGACCCATAATGATGCAATATTGTTGTTAGAGGGTGTCCATCTCTGTGGCAGCATCTGCCTAAGTTCTTTTTCGCCACCCGATCTGAAATCCTTTTCTCTCTGAAGTTTGTACGTGCTTTCCAATCTTTCGAGACTCAAATGATACGCTTCTTGGGAGAGGTCGCAACCAATCCATCTGCGTCCGAGCTGATGAGCGGCCACGAGGGATGTTCCAGATCCACAAAAGGGATCAACGACAATATCGTCCTCATTTGTTGCAAGCTGAATGACGCGTTCTAAGAGACTGAGCGATTGCTGTGAAACAAATCCTGTGCTTTCATCTTTCTTCACTCGGTTCGATATGTCATCCCAAGTACTGCCTATTGGAACTTGAATATCGTCCAAATATTGCTTTAACCGTGGGAGGCCGGAGGTGTCAACATGGATGATAAGCCCTTGTTCATCCAATTCCTGCATCTTTTCTTGGCTATAAATCCACCGGCTATTATTAGGTGGAAAGACACCCTTCCACTCATATCTCAACGTAGATCTTCCATCATCAGGTCGAATCAGGCTTGATAGACGATAGGTTCTTCCTAGTTCATCGCGCTTGTGTTTATTACCCGTTTCGGTTTCTAATAATGGTCTCCTCAATTGATGATGAACCGCTTTTCGGGTTTTGCCATACACGATGAGCAAGCTGTGCTTAGATCCAATGTTAGTTAATTTCTGTCTTGGTAAAACGTATTCTGCAATGTAATTGTTCAGCCCAAAGATCGTGTCCAGTAGAATTTGAATATCCCGAGTAATTCCTGAGCTCGTGTGTATGATAATGCTGCCCGATTCCTTCAAAATGCGGTGCGCATGCCGTAACCTTATCTCCAAGAAATCGAGATACACGTTAATAGACTGTATCAGCTCGCTTTCCCATTCTGACACCTTGAAATCGGATGCACCAAACTTAACCGTTGGTGACACGGGCCATGGAGGATCGATATAGGTTAAATCGATCATATCTGATGGCAGCCGTTCAAGGAGATCAAGGCAATCGACGTTGAGAAGAAGGTTTGTAAGCGNGTCAGCCACTTTTAACTTCCTTGTTCTTTGGCCAAGGGAAAATCAACGATTCTGATAGGTCCTGAATAGAATATTCAAACACGGGGTATCACTAAAATTTCGATCGCGAAACCAAAAAAGTGCGGATATCCAAACTTCCGTAAATGATAACCCTGGCTCGATGATTATGCAGGTTATTGTTTTGACTGCCTGCTATTGCTATAGTGTCTTCACTCCCCGCTATGGCCGACAAAAAATCAAATACCGCCATATCCGATCAGCTCATCGCCCTCCTTCTCGCTCTGCCCTGGATCGACATTATAGCCGAAGCCTACAAGCTACTACGCAGCCTTTGGCGTGGATTGGCCGAGGAGGGCATGTACGAGGTGCTGGAGCACGAATCGACCCTAGAACTCCTCGACCGCCAGGGCAAGCGTGCCCGGTTTCAGAAGCGCCAGAAAGTACGATATCTGCAGAACAACATCATCGCATATCAGGATCATGGCTGGAGCGACGGCGAGAGCTTGCTGGATTACCAATGCTCGCCCGGCGTGGTGGTGGATCAATACCGGCCGGGCCAGAAGACCTACATCCTCATTTCCCTGCGCGACAACAAGCAGCGCGGCGAGCAGGATGAGTTCCACATCCGCTGGAATCTACGTGATGCATTCACGCGTTCTCAGGAGCAATGGGAGACGGAAGTCAGCCATCGCACCCGGCACCTGCTGGTGCAGCTGATCTTCCCCAAGGCTCGGCCACCGGTGCGCGTCTGGCTGGGCGAATACCTGCGCCGGCGCGCACGACTGCTGGACGATTCGGTGATGCAGCGGCTTCCCGATGGTCGCTGGCAAGTGGAATGGGAAACGGAGCGCCCCCGATTGCACGAGCGGTACGCGCTCAAGTGGGAATGGTGACAACAAAAAAGGCGCCAGGCCCGCGGTGCCAAGCGCCCTTCTCTCTCAGGTTCCCGATCCGCCGCTCATGATGCTACTCCTTGCCTGCATTCGGATTGACGGCTGCCGTCGCCGGATACAGGACCACCAAGTCGAGGAAGAAATCTACGTTTGAAGTAACTTTATTATATTTACGATCTATTGCAATGCAATAAATGCAATGCTTTATTTAATTTGCTATTCATTTATTGTGGCGAATTGTGGAATTGAATCATCCTTCCTATTCCCTTTCCCAAAATGACGATGGAGGCGACAATGTATCGTCTCCCTTGTAAAATCACACATCATGGACAAATCCCTATCGATAATCGAACAGAAAACAGTTGAATTTTACGGCGACGAGATCGTTGCCGTTCGGGCTCAGGATGGTAGCGTTTATGTTCCTGTTCGCCCTATTTGCGACCTACTGGGAGTTTCATGGTCTTCCCAGCAAAACCGCATCAACCGTGATGAGGTCTTATCTGAGGTGGCTGCAAATATCTCCGTGTTCGTANCGAACACGCAGGGTCAGGATCAGCATCGCACGATGCTCTGTCTCCCGCTCGACTATATCAGCGGGTTTCTCTTTGGCTTAAGCGCCGGCCGAGTTCGGGAAGACATTAAGGATAAGATCCTCCGTTACAAAAAAGAGTGCTATCAGGTCTTGGCCGAAGCGTTCCACGAGGGCCGGTTGACCCCCGACACAGATTTTGACGCGCTCTTGCGCTCTGACTCCCCTGCTGCCCAGGCATATAAAACGTTTCAGGCGTTGGCGAAACTGGCCCGGCACCAACTCATTTTAGAGTCTCGGCTTGACCAACACGAAGATCGGTTGGAGCAGCTGGAGTCTGTAATTGGCGATCCTGGTCGTTTTGTCACTCCCGACCAGGCCAGTCAGATAAGCCAGGGCGTCAAGACCATTGCTTTGAAGCTGGGCAAGAAAACCGGCCGCAACGAGTATGGAGCGGTCTATGGGGAGCTGTATCGCAAGTTTGGTATTACGGGATATAAGCAGTTGCCGGCTTCAAAATTCCAGCAAGCCATGAATTGGCTCAACGAGTGGCGCGAGAATATCGAGGGTGAGCTGCCGTTTTAAGTGGTAATCCGCTTGTTAGGTATCCCCTTATGCGCAACCTGTTCTTCGAATATTACCGCCCATCTCAAGAAGCATTTGAGNCGCTTTGGAGCAAGGCTATATTTTGCTTTGATGCAAATGTTCTCTTAGATGTCTATCGCTATACCCCCGCTACTAGAGAGCAATTGCTAGACATATTAAATTCTTTTCGAGAAAGAATATGGATCCCGTATCAAGTTGGCAAAGAATTTCACAAGAATCGTCTACAGGTTATCAAAACTCAAGAAAACCCCTATGAGCAGATAAATGCTAGAGTAAGCAAAGCTATTGGTGAACTAAAGAATAAACTCTCAGAGCTTTCTTTAGAAGGAAGAAGACCTCATCCTTTTATTGATATACACCAGATTTACGGGATTCTTGATGATGCGGCCGAGCAAGTTCAAAGTTTATTGAATCAGACGCGAGAGTCAAACTCCAGTTTATTAGAGGACGACGCTCTTCTCATCAAGTTGTCAGATCTTTTCGACTCGAAGGTTGGCAAGCCCTACGAACAAGACGAGCTAGACAGGCGATATGAAGAAATTCGACTCCGTTATGAAAAGCGCATCCCGCCTGGATATAAAGATTTGGACACTAAACCACCACCGATTAAGGGAGATACTGATGCTAACGCCTATGGTGATGCAATTGCTTGGCTTCAGATAGTTGATTTTGCGAAGGAGACCCAACGTCCAATTATTCTTATAACTAGTGATACTAAAGAAGATTGGTGGTTACGCATAGATGGTAAGACTATTGGCCCTCGGCCAGAACTAATAAAAGAGATGAGAGAGAAGGCGGATGTTTATTATTATCAATATACAGCCGATAAATTCATTGAGCTTGCGCAGGCACACCTTAATATAGAATCCAGTCCCCAGGCTATTAATGAGGTTCGGGAATATCGGCTGAAGGACGAGGAATCGCCTGCATATCAGGCTTTGCTCATGGCAGAAAAGCTAGTTGAAATTGCCAAGTCGCAACTGCAATTTGAATCAAAACTAGATGAGCACGAGAAACGGCTTGAATTGGCAGCGAATGCGATCGATCAGGTGGATTTAAGCTTAGCTTCATCCGGTCAATACGTTTCTTCAGAACAGGCCAAGCAGATCAGTGAGGCTGTGAAAACGGTAGCGCTTCTGCTGGGCAAGAAAACCGGCCGCAACGAGTATGGAGCGGTCTATGGAGAGCTGTATCGCAAGTTTGGTATTACGGGATATAAGCAGTTGCCGGCTTCAAAATTCCAGCAGGCCATGAATTGGCTCAACGAGTGGCGGGACAGTATCGAGGGTTATATTTCGTTTTGATCTAATATCACGAATCCCATTCATGGGGCCAGGTAGCCCTTCCACGCTTGATCTTTGATCCAAGCGTTCAGCGAACGTTGATAATCACCAGAAGAATCGCAGAGTAGATCATAATTATTGTATTTGCGAGGAACGCCGACTCTTATTACAGCCTCTCCCATTGCTTCGGGCTCAGATGCATTCCGATTCGAGCTTCTCCGCTGATTATATATATTACGCGCTTCATCCCTAGCTCTAGCCTCGAGTTTGGATATCTTTGACATGAGATGCGGAACTTGATGATGAGAAAGGCGATTGTTCCCTGTTATTTCATCCGGCTTAATAACAATGCTACTCCCGCATTCTTTACACTTAAATTCTCGGGTGTAAATATCTCTAGTTTCTATTACTGTTTTTTGGCCATGAAAGAGAGTCCTCTTATAAGTGGTCACTTCACGAGTTCCTGTTATGCGGTACCCTGTTGGCACCACCCTAACTGATTCACACTTATCGCAAAATACATACCAATACTCAGTTTCATATTTGTACCATTCGCGGGTGTCCGGATCCTGTTCCTTACCAGTTGCAAAGTAATAGATTGTTGCCATCTTTGTTCATCGCCTTTCTATAATTGCTTTTAAATTCCCTCAATTGTGAACAGGAGTGTCAAATCTACACTACACATTTTCTCTGAATTATATATAAGCACTTGTCGAACAAACAAAGATTCGCTTAGCTCAGAGCGCCCACTCGCATTGCAGCTTGTTTCCTCAACAGAATTACCTACACCACCCTGTTCGGTCCTAAAGCCGTCACATTGCTATAAAAGCAATGCAATGCAATGCATATATATAAAAACTATTATGCATTGCTTCAATTGCAATGCATAATTTTGTTTTGCAGTACATGCATAGAGTACTCTTCATTGCATGAAGACGGTTGCAATCGCGAACCAAAAGGGTGGTACTGGCAAATCAGCCACAACCCATGCGCTTGGAGCAGTCCTGGCGGCTGAGCATCAGCGCCGGGTTTTGATGGTGGACATCGATCCCCAATCGAGCTTGACCGAGGCCTGTGCAAGTGTTGATACCAGTGGTGTCAGCTTGGCTGAGGTATTAGGTGGCGCAACGCCAGGCACGCTAACTCTCAAGAAGATAATCTTGGAGCTCTCGGATAATCTTTACCTCGCGCCGGCGGATCTAGCCCTGGCGGCAACCGAGCTGGGGTTAGTGTCGCGGATGGGTCGCGAGAATGTGCTAAAAAAAGCGCTGGCTTCAGTGGCTGGCATCTTTGATGTCGCTTTAGTTGACTGTCCCCCAAGCTTGTCGCTGTTAACCGTGAATGCGCTAACCGCGGCTGATGCTGTCCTTATCCCCACTCAACCACAAGCGGTCGATCTACGGGGCTTGCGATTGTTTTTGAGCACCCTGGACAATATCCGCCAGGAGCTGAACCCAGAGCTGCATACTCTGGGCATCCTACCCACCTTTTTTGACAGCCGATTGACCCATCACAAGGAGGCCATTGGCGCAATGGAGCGTGCCGGCCTGCCTTTAATGAACGTGCGCATAGGTCGCAGCGTACGGGTGGCCGAGGCCGCGGCCAACGGTGAAACGGTTGTCACCTTTGAACCCAAAAACCCCCAGGCTCAGGCCTATCGAGAATTGGCCGAGGAAATCAACCAATGGCTAAGCAACAACTAGACGACATTTTTAAAAAGACGGAAGGCAAAAGCGCGTCCAAACCCGAGAAATCAACCGAAGTGCCAACGGGTGGGCGAACCATTCCTGTGGGGGTAGGTCTCAAAGAAGCCGAGGTGGCGGAGCTCGATAAGATCGTTGATAAGTTGGATATCACTCGTAACGCCCTCATGCGTTACGCCATTCGGTATTTCTTGAGTCAATATAGCGCCGGTGCAATAAAGCTTGATGTGGAAGAGCCGGAAGTAAAAAAGAAACTCAAGATGCCCTGAACCCTCCCCCGCCCCGACTTCGTACTGCCCGCCTTTTCGGCGGGCTTTTTGTTAGTAAATTATTGCATTGCAACTATTGCAATTGCACGATATTTCAAGCATAATGTGCGTTACGTCTATCTTCTTTGCGACTTCAAAAGCGTAACGGGTTGTTTGAGTATCCACGCACGAGGAATGGAAGTGATGCACAAGTCAATTGCTCGAGGATTGTTTTATGGGGTGGCAACGGTCTTGATTCTCTGGACTGCCTCGCTGACCTACACGTTTGTCAAAACAGCTTTGCCGCAGGTGCACTGGGTAGTGCCCTTATTTGCTTTGGTGGTTTTTGACGTCGGGATGCTGGCTTGGCTCAAGGTCTTTCTGGATTATGCTCAAGGCAGCGGCCAGCGAGCGGTGGCGCTTATCATGTGTCTGGTTGATTTCTTGGGTGTGGGCTTGATGGTGCTTTCCGAGATCCTATTGGGCGGTCAGACGATGGTGACCGCGCCGGAGAACCTCGGGGAATATGCTATTTGGGGCATTGCAATCTGGACGGTTGTAAACGTCGGCGCCATCATGGCTTTTCATCTCCTTGAGCCTGGAGTGCGCCGTACAATGGCGTTGCGCACTGAGATGGATTTGGTCTTCGATGAGGCGCTAAAAAAGCTGCCCACCAAGCGAGCGGCGATCAGCGGTCAGCTCTCTGACCAATTATCTGACGGCATGCTCTCACAGCTTGTNTCGGAGTTGGCTGCCAAGCCTGCGCTAAACGCACTGCCTAACTCGAAAAATGGCGATGGCACGACGGCCTCGCTGGTGTCTGATAATCATCAGGCAGCGAAGGATTTTTTATCCTAGCAGCTATCCATGAGCCTCAGGCTCGCGATTCGCTCGAGCGCACCGTGCGCTGTGCTCATGATTCTTGCCAGCGGGTAATCTACCCAGGCCGCTATCGGCAACGGCGGTACTGTTCGGAAGCCTGCAAGCAAGCCGCCTACCGCAAACGGCAAAAAGAGCGTTACGCCTCCATGAAAGCGTAACGGATCATTTGTTCGACACATGAGGAGAGCTTGACTATAATGCGTTCGTACTTGAGGCACTGAAAAAAAGAAAACCCCCGTGACCTGGCTTTTGCGGGCATAAGTCACAAGGGGCTGGCCGGCGGAATTTTTCCGCTGTTGATTAGATTATGGGATGATTCCCAAATTTAGTCAAGACACCTAAGACTCAACTTAAGCGTTTCACCAGCCTACTAACCGATACTTGACCCGCTTCTTCCAGGCCACGGCTTGAAGGTAGCGGGTTTTTTCGTGTGTCAGCGCCCCAAGCGCTGCTTAGTAAAGGCAAGAGCCTGCACTAGACAGCAAAAAAGGCTTGAAGTGTTTGCACCACTACTCAAGCCTTTGATTGCTCGGTTAGCCGCATACTCATCAAGCAGTTGGTGTTTGCACCACCTTCTGCGCNAGAGCCCCTTAATGTGGGGAGGGGGATTTTGTATCTCCCATGCGGCCTAATAAATTGTTGAAAGGAGTGTACCCACGCCTGGGAGAACTGTCAATGGAGCAGGTGTTCTATCTGCATCGCTGGTGATAGTTTGAGCCCTGGCTGTGGTGGTCATGCAGCCGAATAAGCAACTCTCCTTGGAGCTGTCGCCTGANCTNNTANANGCNCAAGAGAAGCTCCTNAANTTAAGAGNTGAGCGAGGCATNGCNCNNCAACCNCGGGTNGAGCCNCCNTGGGAGATGACNTCAGCATTGCAAGGNACNAATTGGGCCCTGCGCAATGCACAAGCTGCATTGCAACAGAAACGATTGCAAGTAGGTGTCGCTGCTCAAGCTACCTGTGCGACCTTCGCCAAATTGGAAACCCCAGAGCAGGGGGAGTGCGCTTCGCCGCCAGGTAATGAGAGCGCGAGCTCGATTACCTCCGCATCAGTGATTGCCCATCCCACGATGCTCTTGACCATACTCAAGCAGCATTTTGAATCGCCTGGTCGAGTCTGGCTCTTGCTGCGGGTCATCGATCGCAATGGTCGCGGCTGGCTAGATGTGGAAGATGCTCGCTATCATCTAACCAAGAAGGACTCCCCTCTCCGCATCTGCGGCTGGCGGCGTCTGCGGCAGCTCCTGGCGCAAGGGGAGGGGTTATTCTGGCACCGCGACGAGCAGGACAGGCTGTGGCTCTATGGGGCTCACAGAATTGCCTACAAGCTCGATTCCGGCCCTTTACAGGGCTTTCCCGTCGAACTGCCCATTCGGGTTCTTCTAGGCGGAATTCAGGCCGTTAGAGCGGCTTTCTACGCCACTTTCCACGGCGGGCGGGATAGCAAGCCCATCAGTCGCGTGACGCTCGAATCGCTCTCCGGCATCCCCGGCCGCACACAGCTAGAGTACGACCGCGTGGCCCGCGTCGAGCGCCGGCGCAACATCGCCATCGGCGAGCGCTACTCTCAGGAGCACGCCCAGGACCGGGCCTGGAAGCAGGGCAAGGCGGTGTTCCATTTCGTCGATACGGAGGGCCGGCAGGGGCGCCCGGGCCGCGAATACGTCGCCTGGCACCTGCCCAACAGCTACCGCGCCGATTACC
>JAACJX010000009.1 GCA_014237545.1 Ardenticatenia bacterium
CGCCGACCTGAGCCTGGGAAATGTCGCCCAACTCCGCGCCGCCCACGCGCACCAGGCGATAGCCCTCGGTCCAGGGCGTGGAGCCCGTATTACGGATGGCCCAAATCTTTTCAAATGGCGCGTTCACCCGCACTTCCGTCCCGTCGGGATGGCTGATGTGGCTTTCCAATTGAGCATCTTCCAGAGAGCTGGAACCCGGCGTCGAGGAGACTGGAACGCGAATGTCGACATAGAGCAAATCACCGAACAGCATGCCGTCGGGATTCCTCGGCCGCCATATGCTGCGGTGGATGCCTGGCGCCAGTGGCGCGACGAGCGAAACGCTCACGTCGACTTCCTCGCCGGGCAGTGCGGCCGGCAGGCGGACGCTATCGGGGCCGTTCATGTGATTGTCGCCGGCGAAGACCAGGGCAAAACCGGCTGACCACGAAGATGTGCCGGTGTTGCGAACGCGCCAGGTCTTCATGATTCGCTTTCCGGCAGGCACCACGTCGCCGTCGGGATATGTTATGTCGGCCACGAACCGCGCGTTATCCGCGGCGCCGATCGCGACCACGTCAATTTCAGTGCGCAGAATTTCGCCGAAAAACTCACCCGTAGGTGATTTTAATTGCCAGGCGGAGCGGTGGCGGCCGGTGGTTTCCGGCGCTCTTAGCTCGACCGAAACATCGATCGTTTCATCTGGCTCGGTTGCCGGCAGCGGCACCGATTCTGGGCCGTTCATCCGGCTGTCGCCCAGAAAAGCTAACACGTACCCTTCACCCCAGGTCGATTTGCCATCGTTGCGAATCTTCCAGGTCTTGATGAAGCGAGCGCCCGGGGTAAGCCGCGTTCCAGCGGGAATGGTCACGTCATCGATGAATTGGGCGCTGTCGCGCAACCTGCCCGGCAGTCTGATAACCCGCAACACGGCGAATAGCTCGGGTCCAAAGGCGCGGTCGTCGGGCGTCGTCAGCCGCCAGGCCGAGCGAAAGATACCGGGTTTGGATGGCGCGGTGAGCGGGACGGAAAGGTCAGCGGTGGCGCCCGGCTTCGTCGTCGGCAGGCTGAAGCGCGTTGGCGCGCCCAGAGGGCTGCTCTCGTTGCTGAGGCTGTAGGTCTTGTCCCAGGTCGTATCGCCGGTGTTGCGGACGCGCCACGTCTTGAGTACCTCGCGCTCGACCTCTACCTCCTGACCATCAGCGAGGGTGACGTCGGCCACGAACACGGCCTCGTCGCGGCGCGACACGGGAGTGACGACAATGTCGGCGAACAACTCGAAGGCAAATAGCCGGCCGTGGGCGTTGCGCGCCTTCCAGGTGCTTCGATAGCGACCCGGCGCGGAAGGGGCGACAAGTTGCACGCTGACCTCGCCCGTCTCATCTGGCTCCAGTTCCGGCAGGGTCACGCTCTCCGGCCCGGCCAGGGGATGGTCGCCGAAATGCTCCAGGGTAAATTTCGTCCACTTGGATGTACCGGTATTGCGCACGCGCCACGTTTTGAGGAAGGGCTGCCCCGCGACCAGCGATGACCCGTCGGGCACGGTGACGTCAGCGACGTAGCTCATCTCGTCAATTACCGGAATTGTCACATCACTGAAGTAGCGGGTGGGATCGACCACGTCTGGGATGACGTATCCCTTTAGTCCATGGCCCAGATGCTGGAGCGTCAGATGGAGGTGGATACCGGTTGAGTTACCGGTCGTGCCGGCCACGCCCAGGCGCTGGCCTGTTTCGACCAAAGCCCCTTCCTCCAGCGCCGGATTGATCGACGACATGTGGGCATACCACGTGACCCAGGTGGTGCCGTCGTCCCAATCGTGCCGAATGCGCACATAGTTGCCATATCCGCTGTTTCCGGACTTAATGCGTTCTATGATGCCGCGTTGCGCGGCGATGATCTCCGACGCGCGCCCGCCGGCGATGGCCCGCAGATCAATTCCCTCGTGCCGCCCGTTGGCATAGGACCGCGGGCTGTTGAAAGGGTCGGTGATGTAGAAACCGGTTGTAACAGGATTAATTAGCGTAAAACGCGTCGAGTTGTCGTTCGGCATTGATACTTCCTACCTGAACTACGACAGCCGACTCGGTGCAACTGGCCGACCGATTTGGCTACCTGGCACACTAGCCGTGATAACGCTTCTGGGCGACTGCCCACTCGTAGAGTTGCTGATAGCCTTGCGCGGAACGCTCCCAGGAGAAATCGGTCGTCATGCCGTTTAACTGGATGCGCCGCCAACTCTCTTTGTCGACGTTATAGATATAGGTGGCGCGCTGGATGGCATCCCACAATGCACCGGCGCTGAACTCGTAAAAAGAAAATCCGGTGATGCCTTCATGGACGGTATCGGCCAGCCCACCAGTGGCGCGGACGATGGGCACGGAGCCGTAGCGCATGGCGATCATCTGGCCCAGGCCGCAAGGCTCGAAGAGAGAAGGCATCAGGAACATGTCGCTTCCGGCGTAAATAAGCGGGGCCAGTCCAGCATGATAGCCGATGTAGGCGGCCATCTTGTCGCGGTGATATCCGGCCAGTTGGGCGAACATGTTTTCGTACTGGGGGTTGCCCGTTCCCAGGACAATGAACTGCGCGGGGCCGGAATAGCCGTTCATCAGCAAGTGAACGGGGTGCCCCATGATATCGAGGCCTTTCTGCCAGTCGAGGCGGGAGATGATGGCCAGGATGGGGATGTTGGGCGTCTGGGGCAGGCCGACGGCCGCTTGCAGCGCGCGCCGGTTTTCCTCGCGCAGTTCCAGCGATTCCTTGTCAAACGGGTGGGAAAGTCGTTGGTCGGTTGACGGGTTCCACTCATCATAGTCGAGGCCATTGAGGATGCCGTGCAGGTCGCGCTGTCGAAAGCGGAGCAACCCATCCAATCCGGCGCCGCCCTCCGGCGTCATGATCTCGCGCGCATAGGATGGGCTGACGGTGTTGATCAGATTGGCGTGGTAGATGCCGCGGGCCATGAAGTTCACCTCGCCATAGGCCTCTTCGTTCAGCGAGTGNGTATATAGTTGCAGGTAGTCGAAGACGTTCCAACNCGTCTTTCCCTGGTGGGCCAGGTTGTGNATGGTGAAGACGCTGCCGACGCCGTGATAGCGCGGGTTGGCCTGGCCGGCGGTGGCCAGCCAGACGACGGCCGGAGCCGCGTGCCAGTCATGGGCGTGAAGGAGATCGGGTTGCCAGCCGATTGACTCAGTGAGGGCGAAGGCGGCCCGACTGAAGAAGGCGAAGCGGTAAGGATCGTCCCAATACCCATAGATGGTTTCGCGATTGAACAGGTTGCCCTGGGCGATGAAGTAGATGGGTACTTCGCTTCCGGGCAGCTTGCTCTCAAACGCGCCGGCCTGGATGGTGCCCGATCCCGTGGGCACGTCCAGTTGAAGCGGCATGCTTTCCACGCCGGGGTAGCCCGCCTCGATGNNGCGATAGGCAGGCATGAAGACGCGGACGTCGTGGCCCATGGCTTGCAGCGCCTTGGGCAGCGATCCGCCAATGTCGCCCAGCCCGCCGGTCTTGGCAAAGGGAGCGGCTTCAGCTGTCAGGAACAGGATGCGTAAAGGTTGGCCCATCGTGATAGCTCTTAACTCATGCCGTCGCTCGGGCCGATCCCGATCGAGGGAGATAGGATATTTGGTTCGGTTACAACAGGTGGCGTCAATTTCGCCAACGGACTGAGTATATTGTCTCTGACTGTGCGAAGTTTTACAAATTGGACGGAAACGCTTTCGCGGCGGGTAGAGATGTTTTGGAAATGTCNGCTGCNGATACGGACGAGCGGTNGAGATTAGNCGAAGTGGTNNGCGCGGCAAACAAACGCGCCGGCCACGGGCACCAGCTCGTTNGCGAGCCCGGAGCGCGGCCGGCGCGATTAGATCCTTAGGGGTGATTTGTTGCTACGAGGTTTGCAACGCATCCAGCACGCGCCGCAACCGGGCGCTGGCTTCTTCGCCGACGGCCGACAGGGCCGGGTTTATGCCGATGCCGAGCATCATGATCGGATCGATGATCGACACAACTGAACCCTCGCCGCTTTCGTCCTCATANACAACGACGTTGCAGGGTAGCAGCAGGCCGATTTCCAGTTCGGTGGAAAAGGCACGATAGGCCAGGGGCGGATTGCACGCGCCGAGGATGATGTAGCGACGAAAATCGACGTCCAGTTTTTGCTTCAGCGTGGCCTGCACGTCGATTTGCGTCAGCACGCCAAAGCCTTCGGCTTTTAGGGCGGCCGTCACGCGATCGATAGCTTCGTCATAAGGCAGGGCGAGATGAACGCGCATGCCGTAATCCACAGTTGCGGGTTGATTCATTAGCTTGGCTCCTCCAATTATAGTACGACCGGCCGTTCCGGTCGCGAGTCACACAATAGACGACGCGTGCGGGTGATCGTCTTACTTGTCGTTGCGCCACAAAACCATAATGGCCACGCCGGCCAAAATGGTCAGGCCCAACCCGGCGATCATCGCGCCGATGCCGAGGACGCTCCCCAAGTTGAACCCCTCGTCCTCAACAGCCGGGGACTTGGGAGCGATCATGGCGATGGCCGTGGGTTCGGGGGAAGGGGAGAGGACCGGCGTGGCCTCGACCACCTCCGCTACTTCGGGCGTGACAGTCGGGGTGGGGGTGGTCGTTGGTTCGGGCGTGGGCGTGGGCGGGCGTATCATCAGTTCCTGGCCGATCTGCAACATGGCGTTGGGATCCATGTTGTTGTAGGCGGCCAACTCATCCAGGCTCAGCCCGTAGAGCAAAGCAATGCCCCAGGCCGTGTCGCCGCTCTTCACGATATGGGACAGTTGGGGTGTGGGCGTCGGGGGTGGGGCCTCGCCGGGCAAGAGGCGTATCTTAACTTCGTTGCCAGGATGCACGACTGCATCCTGAGGCAGGCCGTTGAGCCACAGAAGCGTGGCCAGGTCTGTCTTGTAATAGGCGGCGATGACCCACAGGGATTCGCCCTCGCGCACGATATGATGGGCCGGTGGAGTTGGCGTGGGTGGNGGCGGCTGCCCATCGGCCAGCCGGATCGTGAGCTTGTCGCCGGGATTCAGGACGCTATCCTCGTTCATCCCGTTGAACAGGTACAGGTCGGCCAGGGGCACCTCATAGCGGGCGGCAATCGCCCAGAAGGTGTGGCCTTCCAGCACCGTGTGGATGATGGAGCCATCCTCATTAGGTTGCGCCAGCTCAATCGGCGCGACAATGAACGGGACATCGACCACTTGCTGTTCGGCCCGCGGCGGCGGCGCGTCATTGGGCGTGCCGAAAACCATGACGTAGAAATTTTGCCCGCTGCCGACGGCGAACCCCACCCCGGCTTCAGTCCAGCGCGGATTGAGCATATTGCTGAANTGAATGGCGCTGTTGCGCCACCAGGTCACGCCTTGNTGGGGGGTCAGGCGCGTGCCGCCGACGAGGTTTTCCCCGGCATAGCCGGTGTAGCCCGCGGCCTGGGCTCTNTCTTGCCATGTGCTNCCNTTGACGCCGATGTGGCTGTAGATCGCGTTCTGGGCGATGAAGTTGGCGTGGTTCTGGGCGGCCGTGGCCAGCGCCGAGTTNTAAGACAAGGCAGGCAANCCGTACTCTGCCCGCACCTGATTCACGAGTTGCAGAGTATCGTTGGTAGGACTCCCCTGGGCTTCGGCTTTNCNGGTGAGGCCGGCGGCCACTAGAAACAGGCCGCACAGAACGGCTATGCTCAATCGTCGCGCCATACGATCCTGGACTATAGCCCGAATCTCTTGAGTGACAAGAGACGTTTATCTGGCTCTAGGCCAAAGGGGAGGATTTAAGGTTTGGGGGCTTGCGCGGCCCACGGTTTGCGATATTGTCATGGATTATGAGCGAACAGGACATTGAACTCACGAAGGATGCTGTGGTTAGTTTGCGCGAAGTCACGAAGGATAATCTGAGTGACATTCTCCGATTGAAAGTCAGGCCGGAGCAGGAGAAGTTCGTCGCCAGCAACGCGGTGTCAATTGCCCAAGCCCACTTTGAAGACAAGGCCTGGTTCCGGGCGATTTATGCCGATGAAACGCCGGTCGGCTTTCTGATGCTCTATGACGACCCGGAAACGAACGNCTACTTCCTGTGGCGCTTTATGATCGATGCCCGCTATCAGGGGCTGCACTTCGGTCAGAGGGCGCTCCAACTGCTGATCGATTACGTCAGGGCGCTGCCCGGCGCCACGGAACTCCTGCTCAGCTACGTTCCCGAAGAGGGTAGCCCTGAGCCGTTCTATAGCAGCTTGGGGTTTGTTGATACCGGCGAAGTGCACGACGGCGAGAACGTGATGAAACTCGAGTTTGTGCCCCCGGCGCTCTGACAAATGGCCGGCGCGTTTCCGGTTATCCACGCCCCNTCGCATACGAAACACGATCCCCCGGACCACCCGGACACGCCGGAGCGGGTGGCCCGGCTTCTGCAAGCGGCTGTCGAATTTGGACTGGAGGAGCGCCCACCCCGCGACGGAGGGATGCCGCCTATCGCCGCTGTCCATTCCGCCGGACTGATCGCGTTGTTGCAGACCGCCTACGCGCGGTTCGCCCAATTGCCGGAAGGCCCGCGCCCGGCCATACCGGATAGCTTTGCCGCGCGCGAGCTGGCCGGAGACCATGTGCCGCGGAGCATCTGGGGGCAACTGGGACACTATTGCGCCGACAGTGTCACGCCGATCACGGCGGATACCTGGGCGGCGGCCTATGGATCGGCGCAGGTCGCNTTCTCGGGCGCNATGGCTATTGATGGCGGCGCGCGGCTGGCCTACTCCCTCTGCCGCCCGCCTGGCCATCACGCCTACCGGGACATGTACGGCGGCTACTGCTATCTCAACAACGCCGCCATCGCCGCCGAGCATCTGGTCTCACGCGGCCGCCGCCCAGCAATTGTGGACATCGATTATCACCACGGCAATGGAACGCAGGCCATTTTCTATGATCGCGCCGACGTGTTCTTTTGCTCGATCCACGCCGNCCCCGAGGATGAATATCCCTACTACTGCGGCTATTCCCATGAGCGGGGCCGCGGGGCGGGAGCGGGACACACGCTCAATGTGCCCTTGCCGCTGGAGACCGGAGAGGCTGCTTACCTGCGCGCGCTCGAAGCCGCAATGGCGGCCATTTGCGATTTCGNGCCGGACGCGCTGGTTGTCTCGGTGGGCTTCGACACGCTGGCCGGCGACCCGCAAGGTGGGTTTGCCCTCGAGCCGCGGTCTTTCCGGTCCATCGGCCGGATGCTCGCCGGATTGGATAAGCCGCTGTTATTGATTCAGGAAGGTGGGTATATGCCGCTGCTTCTCGGTCCATCNCTCGGCGAGCTGCTGGCGGGGCTAACCCTCTCGTAATCGCGATGCCGAGCGTCACGATAAACCCTAATAATGGCTTTCCTTCGACGCCGTGAGCTCTGGAAAATCGGTGTAATCTGTTAAATCTGTGGATGTTCTTGTTTATAAGATGCTTGCAACAGTAAGGAGAAGNTATGCAGTATCGAAGAGTGGGAAACGCGGGAATGAAAGTCAGCGCCATCGCCCTCGGCGGATGGATTAACTACGGCGAAGGCAAGGTTGCGTCTGATACGGCGCGGGAGGTCGTAACGGCCGCCTACGATCAGGGGATCAATTTCTATGATCTGGCTGATGTCTACGGCAACGGCGGAGCCGAGGAGCAGATGGGGGCGATTTTGAAAGAATTTCCCCGCCACACGCTCGTGATCTCCACCAAGGTCTTCTGGCCTATGAGCGAGGATGTGAACGACCGCGGCCTGTCGCGAAAGCACATCATGGAGAGCGTCGATCGCAGCCTGCGTCGGCTCGGCACGGAGTACGTGGACCTTTACTTCTGTCACCGGCCGGACCCGGACACGCCGATACTGGAAACGGCGCGGGCTATGGATGATCTCATTCACCGTGGCAAGGTGCTCTATTGGGGCACCTCTGAGTGGTCGGGGGAGCAAATCCGCGAGGCCCACGATCTTTGCCAGCGTTACGGGCTGTACCCGCCTCAAGTGGAACAGCCTCAATACTCCATGCTGCGCCGGGAGCGCTTCGAGGGTGAGATTCTGCCGGCGGCCGAATCGCTGGGCATGGGTTTGGTGGTGTTTTCGCCGTTGGGCATGGGGATGCTGACCGGCAAGTATGATGATGGCATACCGCAGGACTCTCGCTTCAGCCGGGAGGAGTGGGCCGCCAGACGCTATGTCAATGACGAAAACGTGGCCCGCGTGCGTAAGCTCAAGCCGATCGCCGAGAGTCTGGGGATATCGCGGGCGCAGTTGGCGCTGGCCTGGACGCTGCGCCTGCCCGCCGTGAGCAGCGCCATTATCGGCGCGACCCGGCCATCACAAATGCATGATAACGCCGCCGCGGCCGACGTGATGCTCACGCCGGACGTGATTGAGGCGATTGAGGGGATATTGACCGAATGAAAAAGAGACCACGGATCAACTGGTCCGTGGTCTTGTGGTCTGTGGGTTTGACTACTCCTCGTCCGTCTTGACGAAGTTAAGTGACGCTGAATTGACGCAGTAGCGCAAGCCCGTGGGCCGGGGGCCGTCGTCAAACACGTGGCCCAAATGCGCGCCGCAATTGGCGCAGTGGATCTCTGTGCGGACCATAAAGAAGGTGCGGTCGGTGTCTTCACCAATGTTTTCGTCTACCAGCGGCGCCCAAAAGCTGGGCCAGCCGCTGCCGGAATCATACTTCTGTTCCGAACTGAACAGCTCGGCGCCACAGCCGACGCAGGTATAGACGCCGGTCTCCGCGTTGTGATAAAGGGCGCCGGTGAACGGCCGCTCCGTACCCTTTTCGCGCGTGACGCGATACTGCTCCGGCGTCAATTGCGCTCGCCACTCGGCCTCAGATTTCTGAACTTTGTAGGTCATGTCTAGCTCCTTGAATGATCTACCCCGATCTTACGCGGCGCGTGTTGGAGAGTCATTAGAGGGCCGGCGGCCGTAATCGTTCTGTCATAATTGGCGGCGAATGATATTGACACTCACTCAAGCGTTAGCGTGCCCCAGGTCGTCGGATCCCCGAAACGCCGGTTGGGCGCGCTTGACTTCATCAGTTCCTGGACGGCCGTTCCCGGCCGGTCGTTGTCGTTGACGTTTACGGCCAGCCCGATGACCAATCCAGCGGAGGGCGTGACGTTCAGGTCGCGCCAGGGAATGGCCGCTTCCAGCACGTAGCCGGCCCCGCTCGGCGATGCGGCGACCACGATGCCGTGGGGCGTCGTCGCGTCGAGCATCGACCCAGTGGCCGTCCCCTGGAAGCGGAAGGCAGAGGTCGGAACGTTGTTAAAGTCACCCGGCGAGAGGGTGATTTGAAAATCGTCCGGGCTCAGCGTGGGNCCGTAATCACCGGCGCGGTCGGCGTCGATCTGAAGCTCGATACTATCGCCACGAAAGGTCTGATTACCCAACTGGTTCTGGGCGTGGATGTCGTCGGCGACGTTGGCCACGAGATAGAGCGCGACATCATCCCACACCATTTGCCATGAGGCAGCCAGATCATCGCTGCCGTCCCAGGTATCGCCGGAAAAGACGATGTGGGGCGACGAATAGACAGGCACCCCGGCCCATTCGGCCGCATTGCCGTCGATGGTCACCTGAGTCGTGGCTCGCGGCGCGACGACGTCCGAAGCCGGAGGCGGCTGGGGAGGGGTCGCGAAA
>JAACJX010000379.1 GCA_014237545.1 Ardenticatenia bacterium
AGTTGTTGAAGGGCTTCCAGAGCGTCCTTGCCGGAACTGGCGCTGACAATGCGATAATCATTGCGGAAATGCGCTCGCAAATCCCGTGCAACGGCGTTCAAGACCTGCGGTTCGTCGTCCAGGGTAAGAATAACAGGCTTGACCATTTATATTCCTCTACAATGCGGGCAAGCGGTCGCGCGGCGAAGGGGGCGCCNACAGGCGCGAGNCGGGATCGCTTGCGAGGTGAAATAACTAGGGGGTTAAGTGTAGCGAGGAAAGGGGGATCGCACAAACACAAANGCCAAAGCNNCCGTGAGGAGCAGNTGACGCCGGCGNACNCCTCCGTTACCCGGTTGGGCCGACGGCCGCCGGGTGACGGAGACCGCTCTCGGTCTATTGGCGCGAAGGCAACCCGCCGGACTATTCTTCTTCCGGCGCCTCCGCCTCTTCTTCCTCGCTCTCCTCCGCCGGAGCGGCTGTCATCGGCGCGGTGTTGATGTCCACCAGGCCNCGCTTTAGGGCGTAGAGCGCCGCCTGCGTCCGGTTCGCCAGGTGCAACTTGCGCAGGATGCTGCCGATGTGGTTGCCCACGGTGCGCTCGCTGATCGTCAGGGTTTTGGCGATCTCCTGATTGCTCAGGCCCTGGGCGACGAGGCGCAATACCTCAACCTCGCGCTCGGTGAGCGGCTCCTCGGTCAGCGGCCGGTCGGCCATCGGCGCAATCGGGTTGTCCAGTTCGCGCAGCATCTTCAATGCAATCGTCGGGTGCAGGTGGGATTCGCCGTTGTAGACATCATGAATCGCCTGGAGCAGCTGCTCGGGCGAGGCATCCTTGAGCAAATAGCCCGAAGCGCCGGCGCGGATGGCAGAGAAGACGCGCTCGTTGTCGCCGAAACTGGTTAGCACCAGCACGCGCGCCTCGGGGTTGTCATCTTTAATCTGGGCCAGCGCTTCGAGCCCGCTCTGGCCGGGCATGACAAGGTCCAGCAAGATCACGTCGGGGTGCAGATCGCGCGCGCGGTTGACGACCTCGTAGCCGTCGGCCGCCTCGCCGGAGACCTTCATATCCGGCTCCCCGGCGATGAGAGTCCGCAAGCCGCGCCGCACGATCGCGTGGTCATCGGCAATCAGTACATCGATCATTCGCATCTGTTGATTGTTATAAAAAGTGCCCAGGGTCATACCTTCACCATTTCCTCGGCGTCGGCCAGTCGGTACGGTATGCCCGTGACCCGAATCGTCGTGCCGGTGGTCGGCGCGGAAACAATCGAGAAGTAGCCTCCCAACTGCTTGACGCGTTCTTTTAATCCTAACATTCCGAACCCCCCAACCTTGCGCGGCCGGTCTTGGGTATCGATCCCGCGGCCGTTATCCTCGATCTCCAGCGAGAGCGTATCAGCCCCCAGCCGAATCCGAAGCGTAACGGATGTGGCCCCACTATGCTTCAGCACGTTGTTCAACGCCTCTTGGGCGATCCGGTAGAGAGCCAGTTCCAATGAGGGCGGCAGCCGGTAAAAATCGACCATGGCCTCGCGGCCATCGNCCGGCAACTGNNAGGGCTTGCCCGCCTCGTCCATCACCACCAGCCGGGCCTGGATGCCNGAGCGCTGTTCCACCGTTTCCAGCCGCCGGTAGAGCGCGCCGATGAGGCCCTCTTCTTCCAGTTCTGTCGGCCGCAACTCGTAGATCANCAGCCGCACCTCGCGCAGGGCGTTTTGCGCCAACTCACCCAATTCGGCGATGTGATCGCGCTGGGGGGCAAGGTTACCGGCCTCGATCTGCCGCCGCCACGCCCCGGCCAGGACGGTCATGCTGTAGAGCGACTGGGTCACGGCGTCGTGGAGATCGCGGGCGAGGCGGGCGCGCTCCTCCAGTGCGGCCTGCTGCTCGCGCAGATGCTGCGCCTGCACGTGCAGTTGCGCGTTGGAAATAGCGATGGCCGCCCAATGCGCGGCCGCGCACANCACNGTCAGGTCGTCGGCGGTNAGGGCGTCGGGCCGGCTGTGGGCNGCCTCCAGCACGCCNATCGTGNNGCCGCCNGANACNANCGGNCACGCCAGCAANGANTGGCTNTGGAATTCGCTGACGGATTCGATCTGCCGGTANATGCCCAGGCCNGGGACGTTGCAGCCNTCGCTGTTGAGCCACACCGCCTCNCCGGTTTGCATNACGTGGCCNGCCACGCCGGTATCATTGGGCATNGTTGAACCCATTAGCTGGGCCGCGCCCATGCCGCACACCGCGACGAACTTCAACAGATCGTCGCCCTCGGGCATAATAATGGCCACTCCCTCGGATTCGAGGAGGACGGTCACCTGTTCCATGATGCGCGAGAGCACATCATCAAGGCGAAGGCTTGAAGTAACAACCTGGCCGAACTGATTCAACGCCAGGATGGTCTGTCGCTCAAAGGTCTGGGGAAGCTCTACCATATCGCTCATTACTCACTTCCCGGGCAACCTTGCGCGGCGCAAGGCATGCCCAACCGCCTGCCAGGGCGGACTCATTATATAGGAAGCCATGGCCGGCAACAACGTGACCTAAGTCATACATCTCAGCGGCGTGGTGGGAAATTCACACTCTCCTCATACCGGCCTCTACCAGCCGGCACGNCCATCACCCGGCGATCTGGTGATTTTTGCCATCCGCAACCGGTTGTGTGAAAGGCGACTCCAGGCCGTGGGCCTCCAAGAAGGTNGGGCGGGCCAGGATATCGGTCGTGGGGCCATCGGCCACAACTGTCCCCTCGTCCATCACGATCATGCGCGGGAATAGCTCCACGACGAGAGCCATGTCATGGGTGGAAACGAGCATCGAGCGCGGCAGATCGCGCAGGAGGCCGATCAGTTGGCGGCGGCCGCGCGGGTCCAGCCCCGCCGTCGGCTCGTCGAGCACGAGGATCTCCGGATCCATTGCCAGAACGGTGGCCAGAGCGACGCGCTTCTTCTGGCCGATGCTCAGGTGGTGGGAAAGGCGATCTTCCGCGCCGGCCATGCCGACCTGCTCCAGCGCCACGGCCGCCCGCCGCCGCACTTCCGCCTCGGGCAGCCCCATGTGGAGCGGGCCGAAAGCCACATCCTCGAACACCGTCGGCGAAAAGAGCTGGTCGTCCGGGTTCTGGAACACCAGCCCCACCCGGCCGCGGATGACGGGCAGGTNTTCCTTGGCCAGAGGCNACCCGCAGNCCCGCACCGGCGCGTGTTTNNCTCCCAGGATGCCGTTCAGGTGGAGCATGAGCGTACTTTTACCCGCGCCATTGGGGCCAACGAGGGCCACCTTCTCGCCGGAACGAATGGCCAGCGACACCCTGTCCAGCGCCTGGCGGCCGTCGGGATAGCTGAAAGAGAGATCCGTCACCGCGATGACCGGCTCGCCCGCGGGGCGATCGGCGGGGGGGTTTTCCTGGGGTGGAGTGGCCTGTCGGCCGGGGTGAACGACGGGCATGGGGCTAACTCCTCGCGATGAGTTGCAGGGCAACGCTGAGCAGCAGGCCGAGCGTCAGCGCAGTCCAATCTCGCCCGCGCATGGCATGCGGGGCCAGCGTCAACAGCTCGCCGCGATAGCCGCGGGCCAGCATCGCGTTGTAGACGCGGTCGCTGCGGTCGAGGCTGCGCACGAATAGCTGCCCGGCCATGTGGCCGGCCACGGCCGCTCGCCAGCCGAGCGAGCCGCCGCCGGGCGCGCCGGGCAGACGGGCGCTGCGGGCGGCCCGCGCGCGCAAGAGCCGCTCCAC
>JAACJX010000213.1 GCA_014237545.1 Ardenticatenia bacterium
GAGCATCTTGGGATTTACTACAGCAAGCACTACCAGCAACTCTCCGCCAGCCGGCCGGTGATGCTTGATTTTCGCAGCCTGCGGTTCCCCGGCCTGATCAGCGCCTTTACTGTCCCCTCCGGCGGGACCACGGACTACGGCCCAGAGATGTTGCACGCCGCCGCCCAGGACAAGCTGTATGCCTGTTTTGTGCGCGAAGACAGCGTCCTGCCGTTCATGGCCATGCCCGATGCTGNTACAGCGCTCCTGCAATTGGCCGCCGCGCCGCCGGAGACGTTGAACCACCCTGTTTATAATGTGACGAGTTTTAGTTTGTCGGCCGCCGACTTCCGCGATCAGGTCGTTCGCGCCTTCCCCGAGGCCGATATAACATTTNACCCCGACCTTTTGCGACAGGGAATTGTCGATAGCTGGCCAGCNGAGCTGAATGATGATGCCGCCCGTAATGATTGGGGGTGGTCGCCGGCATACTCGCTACAGCGCGCCTTTGATGAGTACCTGGTACCCAACATTCACGAACGCTATCACCGGTAGCGTGCTCCTGGCATAGCTTCCGGCCCAGTATTAATTTCATTGATTGAATGGATAGACTTAGGCCGATCTAACGCGCGTTTCGACGCAGTGATTGGATTGGCACGTGCTGTCGGTAGATAATCCGGAATATGGAATCTCGTGGGGAATTGACCCGTTATGCCTGGCTGTCTATTGTCACAGCCATCGGCATCATCGTCCTCAAGGTGGCGGCCTATCTCCTGACCGGCTCAATGGGCTTTCTGTCTGACGCGCTGGAGTCCGGGGCCAATATCATCGCCGCGATCATCACCCTGGTCGCGTTGTTGGTCGCGGCCCGCCCACCTGATGACGAACACGCCTACGGTCATTCGAAGGCGGAGTATTTGTCGTCTGGGGCTGAAGGTACTCTGATATTGATGGCCGCCGGCTTCATCGCCTGGCAAGCGATCGTTCGCCTCCTCAATCCTGAACCCCTGAACCAGGTGGCCCTCGGCATCCTCGTGTCGGCCGCGGCCGCGGCGGCCAACTTCCTGGTTGCCCGCGTGNTGCTGAAAGCCGGCAAGGAGCACCGGTCGGACGCGCTGACNGCCGACGCCCAGCACCTGNTGACNGACGTGTGGACGTCNGTGGGCGTGATCGTCGGCGTCGCTNTGGTCAGCCTGACGGGGTGGCTGTGGCTGGACCCCGNCGTNGCGNTGGTGGTGGCGGCTCAAATTCTCTTCACGGGCTTCAAGCTCGTGCGCAACGCAGTCAACGGACTGATGGACGCGGGCTTGCCGGATGAGGAAGTCGCCCAAGTGAGGGCGATCCTGGAGAGGTTTGATGGCGAGGGGGTCAAATATCACGCCCTGCGCACGCGACGCTCCGGCGCGCAACGATTCGTCTCTGTCCATATCCAGGTGCCCGGCGACTGGAGCGTGCAACAAGGGCATGAATTGCTGGAGAAAATCGAAGGCGAGATTCGCGGCGATCTGAGCCCCGTCAACGTCATTACCCACATTGAGCCGGTGGAAGACCCCGTTTCCTGGAAAGACGCGACGCTGAACCGGCCGGACTGACCGGTTTAAACCCTACGGACGGGGCGGTATAGCATCATGCCGGCCAGACCGCCAAGTAGGATTAATACCAGACCGGCCGTGCTGCCCAAGATGGAAAAGGCGGATGAGCCGGGCATGNCCAGGGCATAATAGTTATATACCAGCAAGCCGCCAGTGATGCCCCACAATAGGCGACCCAACCGTTGGGTAAGTGAGCCGACTGGTAGGCGACGGTTCAGCACGAACGCCAGAAAGGTGGTGGCCAGCAACCCCGTAAACACGCCCAACATCGAACGTAGTTCTGACAGGCCGATGAGCCAGCCCGGCTCCTCGTCGGCCGCTATGGGGGCGGGGGTCGCTGTGGGGGGCTGAGGTTCGGGCGTGAAGGTCGGCTCCGGTGTGGGCGAGGGCGTGGGCGAGGGCGTGATGGTTTCGGTGGGCGCGGGCGTGGGGATAATGATCGACAGTCGCGCGTCCTCCTCGATGGTAATATCGACCTCTTGAGACAGCGTGGCATCGCCGGACTCGGCCGTGATGCGAAATTGTCCCGGCCCCATGCTGGCATCGAGGACATAATCCAGTTGGGCGACGCCGCCGGTTGTCGGCCGATCGCCGAGAATCGTGACCGTTCCTTGCACGCGATTGCGCAAAATAAACCGCACCAGCGTGCCATCCGGCACCGAATTGCCGTTCTTGTCAACGATAACGCCGGTTTGGAGCCGCAGGGTGTCCCCAATGGCCGAGGCCAAAGGCTCCTGGCGCGATGGCGCCTCCACTTCATCACCAATGATAAGATACAGTTCAATGACCTGATCGGCCGAAGGTTGCGTTTGCGAGAATAGATCGTACAGAATACCGCTCACGCTCACCGGCGAAGATCCGGCAAGGGGCGACTCCAGGAAGAGCGCCCGCACGGCCGCATCGACAAACGCGCCTGTCTTGCTATATACCCCATAATAGGCTGTCAGCTTGCTGATCTCGGTGCTATCGAGGAAGTACGGGGCGTCGAAAGCCATAACCACCAGTTGGCTGTTGCTCGCCAAATCCGGCCTGGCCGACAGGAAACGGCTGAGAGCATTAGAATCGTTTGAACCAGCGCGATTACCCGCATTGAGCAGGGCGAACACTATCCAGTCAGCGTCGCGCAGGGCCTCCTGGACGCGATAGTCCGCCGGTAAGGTCGGCGTGGGGGCCGGCGTCAGGTCGGCCGTGTTCGTGCCCGGCTCGACGTCATTGGTTGGGGTGGCCTCGGCCGTTGGGAAGGGGATGGGAGTGGTCCCGGCGTCCAAAAAGTCGTTGAGATCGGCAAAGGAAAAGCTGGTCACATTGTCCGCCTGGACCTGGCCGCTTCCCAGNGGACCGTACAGNGTCAGNATCTTCTCCTCNAGCGCTGTTTGTGACAGGATNGGCACCGGCTCGCAATCCGAACANACCTGTACGTTGTGCAAATCGGTGAATATNACGATCGTGTCGTTACTGGACGGCGGGCTCACGACGCGGCTGGTCAATTCCTCAGGGCTTGGNGCGAGGAGAGTAATNGCNGACTCAGCGATGTCGAAGAAAGTNGCNTCGGTGGTGAGGGGCGGGGTNNTCGCCGATTCNTCCTGCGGGTCGCGAATCACGTTGCCGGCCGATAAATCGCCGCCNTAGAGCCTGAGCTTTAGCTTCAGGATGCGNAAGACCGCTTCNTCAACGCGCTGNCGAAACGTGGGGTCCATTTCATACCGCTCGCGGAACCACACGACCGTGTCCTTGACNTTGATCAACTCGGCNGCCTGATCAGTCGTGCCGCGGGCGAAATCAGCTACGTATAGCAGGTCGTTGCCGGCCAGCAGGGCATCTTTGGCGACCTGCCGGTGGGGGAATTCCTGCTCAGTATCATCATAAAATAGCTGCACGCTCCGAACGCCCAGAGCGTCGGAAACGACCACGCCGCCTCCCTGCCGCCATGGGGAGAGTTCCGGTAGAGAAAGGAGTGAGTTCAACGCTTGCGGGTCGAGACTCATCGGCGCGGTAGTCGCGCGAATGTTGCCTTGCAAGCCCTGATAGCGAATGTGGGTGGCGATGAAGGCATCGGCCGTCGCCGGGGAGCCCGGCGCTTCGCGAGATACCGCAAAGAAGGGCGCCAGCTCGATTTGCTTCAGTTGGTCGAGCGAGCGCCGGACCGTAGGGACTTCTTCTTCCACCGGCCGGTCGCTGCTGCCTTTGCCGGGAAAACTTCGCGCCGCGACCGCTAATCGACTGCTGCTTCCGGCATGGACTCCCTCGATGTAAGCGCGACCCATCTGGCCGACCCAATAGGGATCTCCGCCAAAGGAGTGCGTGCCCAGGTCGCCGGCGCTGAGTGGAGAAGGGCGTTCAAGCAC
>JAACJX010000583.1 GCA_014237545.1 Ardenticatenia bacterium
CTGGAGCGCATGTTCTCCAGGCGGTAAGAGCGCTCATCCTGCACTTTTACGGCATAGAGTTCGCCCTCAATGAGGACATCCCAATACTCTCCCACCTCCTCCACCACGGCCGAGATGGAGCGATGATTCATCAGCAGGGAGGATATGCCCCCGGACGGCAAACGACGAAAATCGATCTCGTGGGGCACGCCGTCGATGAGGATGCCTTTATCGGGATCGATTTCAATCGTGTACTCTTTGTCCTTAACGGTCGCGACGTATTTCATGGCGCTCTAAACCTCACTAGCGACGCAACCGCTCCCAGCGGCTGTACCACTTCCAGTTGCTTGTGTCGCGCGCGCCGGGGGCGACGATCTGCGCCGCGCGCATGTACTGCTCGTGCGCCGCCAGCGTTGCCAGCAGCGCCGCCTCCAGCGAGTGCGGCGCTTCGCGATCGTCCATACTGAACCGCTCCTCGACAAATTTGGTATCGAATTGGCCGGAGAGGAAACGATGGCTGTCCATCATGTGCTGGTGGAAGGGGATATTGGTCTTAACCCCCAAAATACGGTACTCCTCCAGCGCTCGCCGCATTCGCAACACCGCCTCGCCGCGCGTTTCCCCGTAGCAGATGAGCTTGCTGATCATTGAGTCGTAATAGGGGGTGATCTCGTTGCCGACGTAGACGCCAGTATCGACGCGCACGCCAGGGCCGGTCGGCAGGTGGGAAGCCGTGATCGTGCCGGTAGAGGGCAGGTAATTATTGTAAGGGTCCTCNGCATTGATNCGGCACTCGATGGCCCAGCCNTTGATCTTGATGTCTTCCTGGCGAACGCGCAGCCGCCGCCCGCGNGCGACGCGCANTTGTTCCTGAACGATGTCGATGCCGGTGACAAGCTCGGTCACCGGGTGCTCCACCTGCACGCGGGTGTTCATCTCCAGGAAATAGAAGTTCTTTTCNCGGTCNACCAGNAACTCGATCGTNCCCGCATTGACATAATCAACNGCCCGCGCGGCGGCCACNGCCACCTCGCCCATGCGCTGTCGCAAATCCCCATCNACGACAAACGANGGGGCTTCCTCNATTAGCTTCTGATGGCGGCGCTGGAGCGAGCACTCNCGCTCGCCCAGATAGATCGTGTTACCGTGGCTATCGGCCAGGAGCTGGATCTCGATATGGCGGGCCTCGGTGATCATCTTCTCGATGTAAACGGTGTCATCGCCAAAGGCGGCCTTCGCCTCGCGTCGCGCCCCGGCGAAGGCATCGGCCAGTTCTTCGACGCGATGNACGGGGCGCATCCCCTTGCCGCCNCCGCCCGCGGCCGCCTTCACCAGGACCGGAAACCCCATTCGCAACGCCGCGGCCGTCATCTCCTCGTCCGACTGCCCCGGNTCNGTGCCCGGCACAACGGGCACGCCGGCGGCGATCACGGTCTGGCGGGCCATGAGCTTGTCACCCATGATGCCAATCGCTCGCGCCGGCGGNCCGATGAAGACGATACCNGCATCGACGCACGCCTGCGCAAAAGCNTCGCGCTCGGCCAGAAAGCCATAGCCGGGATGGATAGCACCCGCCCCGGAGCGCCGGGCCACGTCGAGCAGTTTCTCGATGACGAGGTAGCTTTCGCGGGCGGGGGATGGACCAATATGGTACGCCTCGTCGGCAAAGCGAACNTGAGGGGCATTGCGGTCGGCGTCAGAATAAACAGCCACCGTGGCGATGCCCAACTCGCGGGCGGCGCGCAAGATGCGCATGGCTATCTCGCCGCGATTGGCGATCAGCAGNTTGTCGAATTTCNTGACCAGGAGTCCGTCTTTTCTNAGCATGACCCTNTGTGCCCCCCTAGAGCGGCATGTTNCCGTGCTTTTTGGGCGGGTTTTGGTCCCGCTTGTTTTGCAACATNTTCAGAGCATTGATAAGCCGCGGCCGCGTTTCGCTNGGCTCGATCACGTCGTCAATATAGCCTCGCTGGGCGGCGATATATGGATTGGCGAGGTGGTCGCGGTACTCATNGGCCAGTTCGACGCGCTTGGCTTCCGNCTGCTCGGCCTCACTGATCTCGCGCCGGTAGATNATNTTGACCGCACCCTCCGGGCCCATGACGGCGATCTCGGCNCCNGGCCAGGCNACATTGAAGTCGGAGCGAATNTGCTTGCTGTTCATGACGCAATACGCCCCGCCATAGGCCTTGCGGGTGATGACCGTCAGCTTGGGCACGGTCGCTTCGCAAAAAGCGTAGAGTAGCTTGGCNCCGTGGCGAATAATGCCGCCGTGTTCCTGATCGATGCCCGGCAGGAAGCCGGGGACGTCCTCGAAAACGATAAGAGGGATNTTGAAACAGTCGCAGAAGCGGACAAATCGCGCCGCCTTCTCGCTGGCATCAATATCGAGCACGCCGGCCAGCACCATCGGCTGGTTAGCGACGATGCCGACGCTGAACCCACCCAAGCGGGCGAAGCCGACGACGATGTTCTGCGCGAAGTGCTCCTGGATCTCGTAGAAGCGGCCGTCATCGATGATCAGATTGATGACGTCGCGCATGTCATAGGGCTTGTTGGGGCTGTCGGGCACGATNTCGTTGAGCNTTTCATCAGCGCGCANNCTGTCATCGCCNCTCGGCTGATAGGGCGCGTCCTCCATATTGTTCGAAGGCAAATAGCTCATCAGCTCCCGGATCAGGAACAGGCAATCCTCCTCCGACTCGGCGGCCATGTGGGCCACACCGCTGATCTTGTTGTGGGTCATCGCCCCGCCCAACTCTTCGAACGTCACGTCCTGGCCGGTCACCGTCTTGACGACGTCAGGGCCGGTAATGAACATATGGCTGCTGTCTTTCACCATGAAGATGAAGTCAGTCAGCGCCGGGGAATAGACCGCCCCACCCGCGCATGGCCCCATGATGACGCTGATCTGGGGGATGACACCCGAGGCCAGTGTATTGCGCAGGAAGACGTCGGCATAGCCGGCCAAACTGACCACCCCCTCCTGGATGCGCGCGCCACCGGAATCGTTGATACCGATCATCGGCGCGCCGTTGCGCATGGCCATATCCATCACCTTGCAGATCTTCTC
>JAACJX010000294.1 GCA_014237545.1 Ardenticatenia bacterium
CAACAACGCCATATTCCGGGTGAAGTCCCCCGTATAGAGGAACGTGTAGTTGCGGTCGGCGTAATAGCCGACGATTGGCCCCTGCCGGGCGATCAGGATGAAGGCATCCTCCGGCGCATTGGCCGCCAGATAAAGCCCCGCGTCGCGCAGCGCGGCCAGCTGGTCGTCGTTGTGGAAGTAGCGGCCGCGCACAACCGGCGACCACCACATCTCCGCCTGCCGCCACTCGGCCGCCGCCGGCAGCCGCAACGGCGAGAGCGCCCATAGCAGGACCAGCGCGCCGGCCCCACCCGCTATCGCCACAGCCGGCGGCCGCCGCAGTCGCTCCACCCATTTGCCCCACGGCAAGGCCAGGCCGATCAGCAACGTGACGGCGGGGATGATCCCGAACAGATGGCGCGTTTCTTTCAGCTGGACGAACTGCGAAAGGCCAAAGGTCAACCCGATGTAGATCACCAAAAGGTGGGCGACCGGATGTTGCTTGCGCCAGCGCAGGGCATAGGCCAGGAGCGCGACGGCCAGCAGCGCCACCGTTTCCCAACCCAAAACCGACCGCGCGATTGCCCCCAGCCAGCCGCGCAGCTGGACGTTGAGACGCGCGTCCACGGCATTGCCGCCCAGGCCCAGGGCCGCGCCCCAGCGCCCGGCCGACGCCACCCGATCCGGGTCGAGCCACGCGGCCAGCATCCACAACGCGACGCCGGCCAGCGTGGGAGCGGCTAGCCAGGCCAACTTATGCCAGCGCTGCGCGTCTCGCCACAGGCGCCACAACGCCCAGGGCAGCGCCGCCATCCAGAAGGTAACGGCGACGACCTTGAGCAAGACGGCCGTCATCATCGCCAGTCCGGCCCCCGCCGCCCGCCGGGTCGTCGGCCGGGCCATATCCTCCGCCAGCCAGTAGATAGCCAGCAGCAAGGCCAGGTTGGTGAAGACTTCCATGCGCAGGAAGAACGAATAGAGATTGAAAAAGGGGTTCACCGCCAGCAGCACCGCCGCCACAAGCCCGGCGGCCCGGCCCCCGACTCGCCGCCCGATGACATAGACCAGCGCGATGCAGGCCAGCGCGGCGGCCAGCGTGACAAGCCGCAGCAGAAAAAGATTCTCGCCAAATAGCAGCGTCAGCCCGCTGAGCAGGTAGAGATAGAGCGGCGTTTGGTCAAGCTCCAGCTTCCCTTCCGGCCCCAGGCTGCGCAGCGGCAGGCCGGTGTCATGAATGTTGCGGGCGATGTCGAGGAAGATGCTCTCATCGTATTGGGCGATGGTCACGTGGCTCATGGGCGTCAGTTGCAGGGCCAGAAACAGGGCCAGCACCAAGCCTATTAATAACCAGTCGTTCCTATATCCGCTGTCCGGCGTCATGGGCTTATGACTCATCAAGCACTCGATAGATCCGGATTTCGGCCCGCTCAGATGAGAAAGAGTTTACCAAATCGAACGACCGAAATATGTTTTCGTACTGCGCGACTTCGCCAGCATAGCGTTGGGGATCCAGGAAATACCGCCCGTAGCGCGCTCTGCTCACGATTAGATAATTATACCCCTCGGCCACATACCATTCCGGCGGGGAATCAATAATTTTGTCAAAGGGTTGGATGGTGAATTTCGACGCGTCGATAAACGGTCCGTAGGATTCGATCGCGACTTTGCTACCCGCAGGCAGGTTGTCATTGATCCAGTTGGCCGCGGTGGGCAGCGTTTGCTCACCGTCGCGCCATGCATTTTCGGCGATGGACAGGCGCAAGGGCTGAGCTACCAGCAAGAGGACCAGTATCGCTACGGCGGCCGTTGCCAACCATCGCCGGCCCGCGCTCTTGACCCTTATCGCCCGCCTGTACCAATCGACCAGCAGGATGGCCGCGAGCAAGAACAAGAACGGAAGCGCGGGCAGTAATGTCCGATCGTTGCGGACGATGAAACGGCTTATAAAAAGAATATAGACGATGGGAAATGAGGCCAATAGCGCGGTCGTCTTCGAGCGTTGCAGTAGGCCGCGCGCAACCTGAATGAGGGCTAAAAGCGGCAGGACAGTGGTGGTTTGCCATAGAAACCCGATATACCAACGCACCGTATCCCCTTCCATTCCGGCATGTCCCGTCGCATAATGGGTGGCATCAAAAGCCAAAGCCTCGGAAAACGCGGGGTAATCGAGCAGGCTATAGGGCGTCGTCAGCAGAAAGACCAGTCCGCTCAACAATGGCATCGCGTATAGACGCCAGTCGCGCCAGCCCCGCCGGCCGTCGCGAAGAAAATGGGCCGCCACCGGCAGAATGCCGCTCAACACGCCATTGTATTTGCTCCCGGCCGTCAGCCCGACGGCGACTGCCGCGGCCACGTAGTGCCACGTCTTGCCCTCGTGAAAGAGGCGAATTGTGAAGTAGAGCACGACGAGGGCGAAGAACGTCACAAAGGTGTCGGGTGTTATGATGCGGCTGTGGTAGATGAAGGTCGGCGAAATGGCCATGAAAAACGCCGCCAGCGCGCCGACCGCCCTCGATTGGGTCAGCGCTCGGCCGGCCAGATAAACCAGCAGCACCGANCCCAGGCCCANGGCGAGAGTGATGCCCCGCCCGATGAGGACAATCGCCGGATCGGGCGCAACAGTCGTTCCCATGACCAGGGACGACAAGTTGCTCAGATCGCTCAGGCTATTGAACGCGCCGCCGGCCCGGCCCAACGCGTAATAGAGCGCGTAGCCGGCGGCATGAACGTAGAAAACCAGCGACGGATAATGAAAAAAATGGGGGTTAAAATCGCCGTTCTTGACGATCTTTACGGCGACGTCCACCACCGCCGGCTCGTCGGGGTGGAAGACGTAAGGCAAATCGTAGCTGATGCTCCACAGGCGCAGCATGGCGGCCAAAGCCAGGATCAGCCCGACCCCAATCAACTCCGTCCGACGTTCGTTCGATCTCACGCNGGCGGCCTACCGGTTGTGGAGAGGGGGACGGATGATGGAACAAGAGCCTCGCGCCACCCATCGCGCAGCCCGCGCCAGTAAGCAGCCGTGGACGCCGTATCCCCANGCAACAGCAAGCCGGCCGTCATCTTGACGGCGCTGGCGGCGCGAAAAAGCGCGATGGCCAGCGGGTTGCCGCGGCGCGAATGCGTGCGCCAGAAGATGACGCCGCTGCGCGCCAGATGGTAGCGCCGCGCGGGGGACTCCAGCCCGCCGCTGCTGGCTGCGANCCGGTGATANAGANGCGCGCCGGCCGCCAGCCGCAGCCGGTAGCCGGCCTGTTGCAGACGAATGCTCCAGTCGAGGTCCTCGAAGTACATGAAGTAACGTTCGTCGAATAAACCGACCGCCGCTATTGCCGCCAGATTCACAAGCAGGCACGTGCCGAGCAGGTANTCGACGTCGCGGTCGNCCGCCCANNGCGGGCCGTCCGGCAGGCCGCGGCCGGTTTCGGCGATGTCNAACGTCCACCGCTTCCGGCGCGCGCCGGCAAACCANAGTNTATGCGGCCGGGACTCATAATATATCTTGGGCGAGGTCAGNGCAATTGACTTTTCGGCGGCGGCCAGCAGATGGTCGAGCATGTCGACCGCGGCGAAGGCATCGTTGTTGATCAGCAGAGCGTAATCGTAGCCATCGTCGAGCGCCNGCCGCAAACCGACGTTGCTCCCNGCCCCAAACCCGATNTTTTGNTCCAGTGCCAGAAGAGCGACATCCGAAGNCAGATCGCGCCGCAACTGCGCGGCCGAACCATCGGCCGANCCATTATCGATCACCAGGATATCAAGCGCCGCCGCAGTCGCCATCGCTCGCAAGGCGCGAACGCACTCCAGCGTTACTGCCGGCTGCCGCCAGTTGAGGGTGATGGCCAGGACGCGCGGCCCCGGCGACACGCCCGGCTCAGCCACCTGATTCATCCCCGCCCGCGCCCCAGGCCCAGGCCATCTTGGTCAGGAATATGGCCGGCAGGCTGCCAAAGTGNCGGCGCAGGACGGCCGGCTGCTGGATGATAATGCGCGCTGTGGCGACGGCGGCGATGGCCGGGCTGAGCAGNCGNAGCAGCGACGGGTGGCGCAAGAGGCGGGGCGTGCCCAGCAATTCGGCGTGGCGCAGACGCACCTGTCGCGAGTAGTGGCCGCTGCGGGCGCAGTCGCGCCACATGGCTCGCAGGGTGTNGCGGGTGTGGCGGTGNTCGACGGCCGCGTCGGGCCAGAAATAGGGCTGGAAGCCGGCTCGTCGCATCCGCGCCGTCCATTCCATGTCGTGACTGCGGGCCAGTGTCTCGTCCAGCCCCCCGGCCGCGTCAATCACCTGTCGCTCGACCGACAGATTGAGGGTCGGCAAGATGGCGCGAGGGCCGGCCGGCCGGGTGGGCAGGTATTCCTGGAACATGCCCAGGTTATAGCCCAGGCTCCAGTAATTGGTCCCTTTAGCCAGCACGCTGCCGCCCACGACCGGGTGGCCCGCGGCGTGGGCCGCCTGGTGAGCGCGCAGCCAGCCGGGCTGGGGGATGCAGTCGCTGTCGAGGAAGAGAAGCAGCGGGGCCGTCGCCTCGCCGGTGCCCCGATTGCGGGCAATGGCCGAATTGACCGGCCGGCCCGTGTCGACCAGCCGGGCCACCGTGCTGGCGGGCATCAGGCCCGGCTCGTCCTTGCCGACCACGAGAATCTCGGCCACGTCCGCCGCGCCCTCTTGCGACAGGACGGCCGCCACCACCTGATCCAGCAGCGGCGAGTTGAGGCTGGGGATGATGACCGAGACGCNCATCAGATNACCCGGCAGAGCAACCCCTTCAGGTAGGCCGACTCGGGAAAGGAGAGCAGCACTGGATGGTCGGCCGACTGGCCCAGGTGGCGCAGGATCTGCACGTCCCGCCCNGCATCGACGGCCGCGCCGAAGACGATCTTCTGGAACAGGTCGGCGTTGACCAGGCCGGAGCAGGAGAACGAAGCCAGCAAGCCGTCGGGCCGCAACAGCCGCAGCGCCAGCCAGTTGAGGTCCTTGTAGCCGCGGGCGGCGCGGTCGATCTGCCCCTGGCTGTGGGCGAACTTGGGCGGGTCGAGGATGACGGCATCGAACAGCCGCCCTTCCTCGCGGAAGTAGCGCAACACCTCGAAGGCATCGCCGGCGATGTACTCATCGCCCGGTCGCGCGTGGCCGTTGAGGGTCATGTGACGCTCGGCCAGCTCCAGCGCCGGGGCTGAGCTGTCGATGTGGANNACCGCGCTCGCGCCGCCGGCGGCGGCATAGACGCCGAACGCGCCGGTGAAGGCNAAGACGTTGAGCACCTCGCGCCCGGCCATATACGGCGCTTGCCCGACCGCGGCCCGGTTGTCGCGCTGGTCGAGATAGAACCCGGTCTTGTGGCCGTGGCGGATGTCGACCAGGAAGGAGAAGCCGTTTTCGCGGATGGCCAGCTCGGCCGGCGGCTGCTGGCCGTAGCGCAGCTCGACCACGCCTTGCAGGCCCTCCTTGCCGCGCACATCCACGTCTGAACGTTCCAGAATGCCCGTTGGCTGGAGCAGCTCGGCCAGAATGCCGGTCAGCATCTCCTTGCGCCGGTCGATGCCGAACGTCAGGCATTGCATGACCAAAAAATCGCCATAGCGATCGACCACCAGGCCGGGCAGCCCGTCGGCCTCCGCATTGGCAAGCCGGNAGGCGTTGGTNAATTGCCGGGGGTCAGTNGCCAGAAAGCTGGCCGGAAGTGAGTCGCTTTCAGGATCGCGGTCTGCAGTCTGTGGTCCGCCATCGGCCGACAGCCCCATCATTGCCCGCCCCGCTATCGCCCGTTGCAGGCGGCCGCGCCAGAACGCCNCGTCGATCGCTTCACTCGGGTCCCAGGACAAAATGCGCGCCTGGATTTGCGACTTGGCGTTGTAATAGGCGGTCGCCAGCGGCGCGCCCTTGTGATCGGCCACCGTGNCCAGGTCGCCCGGCGCGGGTTGGCCCTTCANGCGGCCGATGGCCCCCGAGAAGACCCACGGGTGGCGATTGCGAACCGGCTTGTCGCGGCCTTCCTTCAGTATAAGCGTNGCGGTTGGTTGTTCCATAGGGCCAGTATCCAGGATTCGAGGGGGAGTGNCCAGTGAGTCAGTAGTCAGTGGTCAGTGGTCAACGCTCTGCCACCCGCCACTTCCTAATGACTGATCTCCGCGGCGGCGTCTTCGGGGCGGCCGAATAGTTGCGAGATGACGATACCGGCCATCATCAACCCGCAGCCAAACAGGGCGCGGGCCGTCAGTGCCTCGCTCAGCAGCAGCCAGCCGCCGATGACGGCGAAGACGGCCTCGAGGCTGAGAATGATGGCGGCGTCGGCCGGGCGCGCGTGCCCCTGGGCCACCACCTGCAGCGTGTAGCCCACGCCGACGGACATGATGCCGGCGTAGAGGATGGGCAGCAACGCCGCTTGCAAATCGGCGACGGTAGTGGTTTCCAACAGCACGGCGGCGACGGCACTCAGCGCGGCGCAGGCCATGAACTGCGCGAAGGCCAGTTTGACCGGATCGGTTCCGGGCGACAACCGGCCGAGCAGCAACACGTGGCCGGCCCACAAGAACGCGCCGCCCAGCACGAGCACGTCGCCCCAGGCCATCCGGAAGCCACCCTCAATCGTCAAGAAGTAGAGGCCGGCCGCGGCCAGAACCGCGCCCGCCCACACCGCGGCCGGCGGCCGGTGTCCGAACGCCAGCCCCAGCAGCGGCACGAGGACCACGTAGAGGCTGGTGATGAAGCCCGCCTTGCCGGCGGTGGTGAAGGCGATGCCCATCTGTTGCAGCGTGGCTGCGGAGAACAAAAACAGCCCGGCCAGCGCGCCGCCGAGCACGATGCCGCGGCCGCGCAGCGGCACGATGGCGACCCCGGCCGCCCCTCGCCGCCGGTCCATGGCAGCCATCAGCGGCACCAGCGCCAGCCCGCCGATCAAGAAGCGGATGGCATTGAAGGTGAATGGCCCGACGAACTCCATGCCCGACCGCTGGGCGACGAAGGCAAAGCCCCAGATGACGGCCGTCAATAGCAGGAGGAAATTGGCGCGCAGACGCTGCGGGTTGTCGCTCATGATGGAAGGCAGGTCGATTGATTAGAGGTGCGAACGGAAGCGGTCGATGAGGAGCGCGTTCACCTCGTTGGCCGCTTCGTGCTGCACCCAGTGGGTGTTATCGGGCAGCCAATGAAGTTCGGCCGCGTCGCACAGCGCGGCGCTTTCCCCGGCCATGACGCTGCGCAGGGCGACATCCTTTTTGCCCCAGATAATCGTTGTAGGGGGAATTACACGCTCTGACGGCCAGTCGTCGCTAACCTGACGCCCCAGCGCGCGATACCAGTTGAGCATCGATGTCATCGCCCGCGGCCGCGACCATGCCTCGCGGTAAAGCGCCAGATCGTCGTCACTGAATGCGCCCGGCAGGCTGGAGTTCTGCAGGGTTCGCGCCAGGGCCCGCCAGTTGTCGGCGCCCAGCATTGCTTCCGGCAGCCAGG
>JAACJX010000296.1 GCA_014237545.1 Ardenticatenia bacterium
CGATTTCTACGGCGACTACCGCAAGATCCGCAGCAAGCTGGGCTGGCGGCCGCAGGTCGGGCTGCGCGAGGGACTAACCCGGACGATGGACTATTTCCGCGCCAACCTGGACCATTACCTGTGATCGCGATGGACAAGCGAGAAACCATCCCTTTCGTCGATTTGACAGCCGTTTACCGCCGTCTGCGACCAGAAATCGACGTAGCCGTCGCCGCCACGCTCGAAAGCGGCTGGTATATTCTCGGCCAGCAGGTGAACGCCTTCGAGGTGGAATTCGCAGCCTATTTGGGGCTTGATTCGGCCGTGGGCGTCGCGTCGGGGACGGACGCGGTGTTGCTGGCTTTGCGGGCTTGCGACGTCGGCCCGGGCGATGAGGTGATCACGGTCAGTCACACGGCCGTGGCTACCGTAGCCGCCATCGAGCTATGCGGCGCGACGCCACGCCTGGTAGACGTGGACCCCGACACACTGACGATGGACCCAGATCGGTTTCGGTCGGCCATCAGCGCCAGAACGAAGGCCGTCGTTCCAGTTCATCTCTATGGCGGACCGGCCGGCATGGATGACATCCTGTCCATTGCCGGTGAGCATGGGTTGGTCGTTATCGAGGATTGCGCCCAGGCCCACGGAGCGCGACTGGGCGGGCAGATGGTCGGCACCATGGGCGACGCGGCCGCGTTTAGCTTCTATCCGACCAAGAATCTAGGGGCAATGGGCGACGGTGGGGCGGTAGCCACGTCTCGCGCTGATGTGGCTGAGCGGTTGGCGCTGCTGCGCCAGTATGGGTGGCGGGAGCGCTATGTGAGCGCCATCCCCGGCTACAACAGCCGTCTCGACGAGCTGCAGGCGGCAATCTTGCGGGTTCGCCTGCGCCACCTGGACGAGGAAAACGATGCCCGGCGCCGGTTGGCGGCCGCCTATGACGCGCATCTGGCCGGTTTGCCCGTAACGCGCCCCGCGGTCCTCTCGGAAGATCGCCACGTATACCACCTCTATGCGATTCAAACTGAGAGGCGAGACGACCTGCGGGCTCATCTCAATGCGTGCGGCATCGGCACGGCTATCCATTATCCGGTTCCTGTCCACCGCCAGCCGGCTTATGCGCGTTTGGGGTATGGCCCCGGCAGCTTGCCGGTCACTGAACGGGCGGCAGACCGAGTATTATCGTTGCCGATGTATCCCGACCTGCCGCCGGACGCGCCGGCTATGGTGGCCGGTGCCATTGCCGAGTTTTTTGACCAGTGATAGAGAAAGAGCGCCGTTTTCAATGACGGAATCGCGCTGCAAAGCGTTGACCTTATCCACACGATCACCTATGACCGCATCCCTGGGCACCATTCGCCAATTCCTGCTCGATCATTTCAATGACGAGGAGCTCGACCAGTTCTGCTTCGACTACTTCAATGANGCCCGGCANAGCTTCGGGGCCGGCATGNGTGTCAACCGGAAGGCGATGCTCCTCGTGGANTATTGCCANCACCGCGANTTGCTGCCGGCCATGCTGGCCGCGCTGAAGGATGAGCGNCCGGAACCGTTCCGGCGCGTGTTCGGCCGGGCGGCCAGACCAGCCATCCAGCGCATCAATATCAACACCGCTTCGGCCGACGAATTGCAAGAACTGCCCAACATTGGCCCGGCCCTCGCCAGGTCCATCATCGCCGCGCGGCCTTACGGGGAAGTTGATGACCTGGCGCGTGTGCCCGGCATCGGCTCCAAGCGACTGGCGGCCGTGCGCGATTGGTGTTCAGTGTGATTACTNCGNGTTNCNTATCTGACGCTGACCCNGCGGGATCCCATTGATTCGTAAGNGATGTTGAAATTGATGCGCATAGTCAATTTNCGCCAATTTACCCTCTCGCCGCGTTGGGATATACTACCCAAGCCGGCAGAATGCCGAGACTGAATAAGAGAGAAACCGAATGCCCACTGCATTAATTACGGGCGTCACCGGACAGGATGGTTCCTACCTGGCCGAGTTCTTGCTGGCGCGGGGATACCGCGTCGTAGGGATGGTGCGACGCACGAGTACGATAAATTTTCACCGCATTGCCCACATCCAGGACAAGCTGGATCTGGTACCCGGCGACTTGAGCGACCAGATCTCGCTCATTCGCATCCTTGAGGAATATCAACCCGAAGAGGTTTACAACCTGGCGGCGCAATCCTTTGTCCAGACCTCGTGGAACCAGCCGGTCTTCACCGGCGACGTGACCGCGCTGGGCGTCACGCGGGTGCTGGACGCCATCCGCATCGTCAACCCCAAAATCCGCATGTACCAGGCCAGTTCGAGCGAGATGTTCGGCAAGGTAGTCGAGGTGCCGCAGCGAGAGACCACGCCCTTCTACCCGCGCAGCCCGTATGGCGTGGCCAAGGTTTATGGGCACTGGATCACGGTCAACTACCGCGAGAGCTACAACCTGCATGCGACGTCGGGCATCCTGTTNAACCACGAATCNCCTCGCCGCGGGCTTGAGTTNGTGACGCGGAAGATCACCCANCAGGCGGCGCGCATCAAGCTGGGNCTGGCGGATGAACTACGGCTGGGCAACCTGGACGCGCGGCGGGACTGGGGGTTTGCCGGAGACTACGTGCGGGCCATGTGGCTCATGCTNCAGCGCGACAACCCCGAGGATTACGTGATCGCNACCGGCGAGACCCANTCCGTGGAGGANTTNCTCAATGTCGCCTTTGGGCATCTGGATATGGACTGGCGCNAATACGTNGTNCAGGACGAACGCTTCATGCGCCCGGCCGAGGTGGATTTGCTGGTTGGCGATCCCGGCAAGGCGGGGCGCGACCTGGGTTGGGAGCCGCAGGTGTCCTTCACCGAGCTGGTCAAGATGATGGTGGACGCCGACGTTGAGTTGATCCAATCGGGCGAAATCGCCGTTTAAAGTCCAAAACAGAGCAGAGCCGTCGCTCTGTTCAATCTGAAGGAGGCCTATGACCAAGATTATATTCGGCACTGATGGCTGGCGCGGTCGGATCGCCGAGGACTATACATTTGACAACGTTCGGCGCTGCGCCCAGGGGTTCGCGACCTTTTTGCAGGCGCAGGGGATCGCCGAGAGAGGGGTTGTGATTGGCTATGACCAGCGCTTCCAGGCGGAATACTTCGCCGCCGCTTCGGCCGAGGTGCTGGCCGCCAACGGTATTAAGGTCTGGCTGACGCAGAGCAACACACCCACGCCGGCAATTTCTTATGCGGTGCCTGTGCGCAATGCGGCAGGGGCGATCAATATCACCGCCAGCCACAACCCGCCGCACGATTGCGGTTTCAAAGTGCGCGATGAGACGGGCGGGGCCGTCCCGCCTGATGATCTCAAGCGCATTGAAGCGGCTATCCCCGATATCGACGGCGTCAAGCGGATGAAGCTCGACGACGCGATGAGTGACGGCAAGGTCGTGAAGTTTGACCCGGGTCCGGAATATATCGCCCTGCTGAACCGGCTGGTGGACATCGGGCCGATCAAGGCCGCCGGCTACGACGTCCTGGTCGATTGCATGTGGGGCNATGGCGCGGGTTGGTTCCCCCGGCTGTTGGCCGGCGGGGCGACGCGCGTTCATGAGGTTCATAACGAGCGCAATCCCATCTTCCCGAAGATGTCNCGCCCGGAGCCGATCCCGCCCAACGTCGATGATGGCCTCAGCTACGTGCCGCTGCTGGATGCCGACGTGGCAATCATCACCGACGGCGACGCGGATCGGGTCGGCTTGGGGGATGAGAAANGGGGGTTTATCGACCAGTTGCGCGTGTTTGGCCTCCTCGGCTACTACTTCCTCGAGATTCGCGGCGAGCGCGGCCCCATNGTAAAGACCATCTCCACCACGAAGATGCTCAATAAGCTGGGCAAAATCTACAACGTCCCTGTCTACGAGACGGGGGTTGGCTTCAAGTACATCGCGCCCAAGATGACCGAAGTCGGGGCCATGATCGGCGGGGAAGAGAGCGGCGGTTATGCCTTCCGCGGCCANGCCCCGGATCGCGACGGGATCCTCGGCGGGCTCTACTTGCTCGACCTGATGGTGAAGACCGGCAAGAAGCCCTCGCAATTGATCGAGTGGCTTTTTGAGAAGGTGGGGCCGCACTACTACGATCGCATTGACGTTGCCTTCGAGACCGCCCGCCGGGACGAGGTCAGGGAGCGCGTACTGGCGGCGCAGCCGGAGACCATCGCCGGACTAAAGGTGACGGAGAAGTCGACGCTTGACGGCTTCCAATTCCACATGGAAGACGGCGGCTGGTTGCTGATTCGCTTCAGCGGCACTGAGCCGATCATCCGCGTCTACACCGAGACGACCCATGAGGAGAAGGTGCAGGATATCCTGCAAGACGGCCTNCGAATCGCCGGACTGAAGTAGAGCATAGTGGTCAGTGGTCAGTCACTGGGCTGAACCCTGACCACTGACCACTCATCACCATGAAAGCTTTTCAAGATTATTATCCCGACGAAGTCAGCTATTGCTACGGCTGCGGCCGCCTCAATGAGCATGGGTTGCAGATCAAGAGCTATTGGGAGGGNGACGAGGCGGTTTGCCGCTACCAGCCCCGATCCTATCACATGGCCGTGCCCGGCTACGTCTACGGAGGTCTGATTGCCTCGCTAATTGATTGCCACGGCACCGGCACGGCCGCCGCGGCGATGTACCGCGCCCAGGGGCGGGCCATGGACACCGAGCCGCCGTTGCGCTTCCTGACCGCCTCGCTCCATGTGGACTACCTGAAGCCCACGCCGATTGACCTGCCGCTGGAACTGCGCGCCCGCGTAAAGGAGATCAAGGGGCGCAAGGTTATCGTCAGTATTGACTTGATCGCTCATGGGGAAGTATGCGCCCGCGGCGAAATCGTCACGGTGCAGGTGCCCGACGACTTCATGGCCAAATTGATGGCGAGTGGCGAGTGACGCAAGACACGTCGGGGGATACGAAGGGCGAGATACGAGGTTCGAGTGCTGAACTCGTCCCTCGTCCCTCGTCACCCGTCTCTCTTATTGATACTCACTGCCATTTGGATGCCGAGGTTTTCGTCGAGGATGTGGCCGCAGTCGTAGAGCGGGCCGCCGCGGAAGGGATCTCGCATATCATCGTTCCGGCTATCGATCTGGGCAACGCCGGGGCGGTGGTGGCCCTGGCCAACCGGTTCGACGCTGTTTTTGCCGCCGTCGGCGTTCATCCGAACTCGGCCGCCGCATGGCAGGATGCCTGGATCGACGACATACGCGAGCTGGCCCAACACCCGAAGGTCGTGGCCATCGGCGAGATCGGCCTCGATTATTATTGGGACATGGCCCCGGCTGAGAAACAACACCAGGCCCTGGCGCGTCAATTAGAGCTGGCCGGAGAACTGTCGTTGCCGGTCATCATCCACAATCGCGAGTCCAACGCCGACGTGATCGCCATGCTGGCCGCGTCGCCGCTGAACGGCCGCGAGCGGCCGGGCGTGCTTCACTCCTTTTCAGGCGACTGGTCCATGGCCGAGGCGGCGTTGGCGATGGGCTTCTACCTCGGTTTCACCGGGCCGCTCACGTACAAAAAAGCCGACGAATTGCGCGACATCGCCGCCCGAGTGCCGCTGGATCGCATCCTGATAGAGACGGATGCGCCCTACTTGACGCCACACCCCCACCGCGGGAAGCGCAACGCACCCGCCTATGTCCGCCTGGTAGCCGAACGTCTAGCCGAATTGCGTGGGTTGCCGCTGGATGAAGTGGCCGCGGCGACGTCGGCGAATGGGCGGCGACTCTTCGATATTGACCGCCGGCAACCGAGCGCCGACAGCCGCCAATCAATGTCGGACCACCCCCAGGATTCACTGGCCAACTGACCAACTGATTCACCGAACCGTTGAATGCCAATTCCCATGCTCTCCATCATCATCGTCAACTGGAATGTCCGCGATCTGTTGCGGGAGTGCCTGCGGTCCATCGAGGCCGGAAGAGGCGATTTGGCGCTAGAGGTCATCGTCGTCGATAGCGCCTCGGCCGACGACAGCGCGGCGATGGTGACGGCCGAGTTTCCCTGGGTCACGCTGCTGCCGCAGACGGAGAATGTTGGCTTCCCGCGCGGCAATAACATTGGCCTGAGAGAAGCGAAAGGAGAGTACTTGCTGCTATTGAACCCGGACACCGTGGTGGTGGATAATGCTTTAGCGAAGATGGCGGCCTTCTTGCAGGCCAACCCCGACGTCGGCGCGGTCGGGCCTCAATTGCTCAACTCCGACGGCTCGGTCCAGTCCTCGCGCCGCCGCTTTCCCACGGCCGCCACTGGATTCTTCGAAAGCACGGGGCTGGAAGGCTTAGCCCCGGGGTTGCTGCGCCGTTATTATGCCCTTGACCTGCCTGATGAGGCCACGGCCGACGTGGATTGGCTTACCGGGGCGTGCATCATGGTTCCTCGCGTCGTCTACGAGGCTGTTGGCGGGCTGGACGAGGGGTACTATATGTACTCCGAGGAGCTGGACTGGTGCCGCCGCATCAAAGAGTCCGGCCGGCGCGTGGTGTATTATCCGGCCGCCCAGGTCATCCATCACGTTGGCAAGAGCAGTGAGCAGGCGGTCACGGCGCGCCATATCAACTTCCAGCGGGCAAAACTGCGCTATTTTCGCAAGTATCATGGACGCCCGCTGGCGACTTTGTTGCGCGTTTTCCTACTGGCCAGCTACGCCTGGCAATTAGTTCTGGAAGGGCTAAAAGGGGCGCTCGGCAGCCAGCCGGCGCTCCGCCGGCAACGCGTTCGCGCCTATGCAGACGTGCTACGATCCGGGTTGCGGCCGGCGGGGTATTGATCTGTGCGTATTGGACTAGTGACAGGCGAATTTCCGCCGATGGAAGGCGGCGTGGGGGCATTCACGGAGCAATTGGGCCGCGCTTTGAAAGACCTGGGCCATGAGGTCC